>JAGAPA010000041.1 GCA_017623455.1 Clostridia bacterium
AACCAAACGCGAAGCGCAAGAGTTTGCAAACGAACAAAAAGAACTTTCGCAGAATATGGAAGAACAACAACTGTAACACAAAGTAAAACTAAAAATAACGCAAACGAATTTTGTTTGCGTTATTTTTAGTTTTATTATTTTTTGAAACTTTTCTCATGAGCCGTGTTTTTATATCTCGAATTTAGTCCATTTGTTGTCAAAAAGCGCATACGTATGCTTAAAACCAATATCTTTTAGCTTGTGTTTCATCTCGTCAAAGTGTCCTGCAAGATGTGTGATATTATGAGAATCGGACGAAAGAACGATTTTTCCTTTTTCCTTGGCAATTATACCTAAAAGCCTGAAATCGGGGCAGGGTGAGGATCGCCATCCTCTGTTTATATAGCCTGTATTAACCTCAAAAATACACCCTGTATTGAGAGCAATTCGTGTGTAATACTCAGCAATCTCCCAGTATTTTTCGTTGTGTAAAAATCGGCACTGCTCCTTTTCGTCAAATTTGCTGATTACGTCAAAGTGCCCGATGATGTCAGGCTTACGTCTTTGAATATATTCGCAAAGGGTGCTGAAATAATGCTCAGCAAGCTTAAGCTCATCGTCGTTAAAAAGCTTGAGCGCGGATGTGAAATATGAGTAATTGGAGTCGATGGGGTAATGCTTGTTTTTTACCGTTGCATAATGGTTAGAGCCTATTATATAGTCGTATTTATCTCTTTCCACAAAAGCTGTTCTATCTTCTTCTGTGCCCAGATAAATCTGTATTTTGTGCGCGTATTTTTGCTTTAGTCTTTTTATTTCGGTTATATATCCATCTACGTCTTTCACGCAGCAGTGTAGGTCGTGGTTTGTATATGCGTGTGATGAAAAACCCATAGAGCAAAGCCCTGACTCTATCGCTCTTATAACCATTTCTTCGGGAGTGTTTTTCCCGTCGCAAAACGTGGAATGTATATGAAAATCCGCAAGCATTTTTTATCTTATTTCCTTTTTTTTGTCGTTACGCTTCAGTATATCATAGCTCGTAAGTTTTTGCAATAATTTGGCGCAATATCATAAATTGTTTTGTAAAAATTTGTTGAAAATTTGCATGCGATTTTATGCAGGCGTTGACTAATATATAATGATATGTTATAATATAAGTGAAAAATATATGGAGATGAATAAGATGTTTAAACGTTTTATAAGCTATTATAAACCGCATAAAAAGATGCTTGTGCTCGATATGCTTGCATCTCTGCTTATAGCGGTAGTAGGTATGGTGTATCCCATTGTTACCAATAAGATGCTCAACGAGTACATACCTAACCAGATGTATACCGCTATTCTTATAGCTGGCGTTGTAGTGCTTGCGCTATACATTATACGTATGTTACTCAGGTACTTTGTCCAATATTACGGACACCGTATCGGAGTTTTGATGCAATCGCAAATGCGTAAGGACTTGTTTGGTCACCTTCAAAAGCTTCCGTTTAAGTTCTACGACAACAACGAAACGGGAAAGATTATGACGCGAATAACTTCCGACCTTTTCGAGGTGTGTGAGCTTGCCCACCACGGACCGGAGAACTTGCTCATAAGCGGAATAATGGTTATTCTTTCCTTTATCTATCTTATGACGATAGACTGGATACTAACTCTTATCATATTCGCTTGCGTGCCCATTCTTATTATTGTTACAATGCATTTCCGCAAGGCAATGAAGAGTGCTTTTGACGACAGGCGAAAGAGCAACGCTACGATAAACGCGTCGGTAGAAAGTAGCGTAACGGGTATAAGAGTTACGAAGGCGTACACGAACGCGCAAAAGGAAAAAGAGAAGTTTGACAAGGGCGACGAAGAGTTTGTGGACGCGTCGGGAAGAGCTTATAAAGCTATGGCAAAATTCCATTCTTCCACAGCGTTCGTAACCGAAATTTTCAACGTCTTCATTCTTATTGCAGGTGGATTATTCTTGTATGCAGGACGTATATCGTTTGGCGACTATTCCACCTTTATCGTGTCGGTCAATCTCTTTATTTCTCCCATTAACACACTAATTGGTTTTATGGAACAGTTCCAAAACGGCGTGAGCGGATTTAAACGTTTTGCGGAAATTATGGACGAAGAACCCGAAAAAGACGATGAAAACGCAGAAGAGCTCACAAGCGTTGAGGGCGTTATTGAGTTTAGGAACGTGTCCTTTGCTTACGAAGACGGTAAAAACGTACTTAGCGATATCAACCTTAGGGTAGAAAAAGGCTGTAAGCTTGCACTTGTCGGACCGTCGGGCGGAGGTAAGACCACGCTATGTCACCTCGTTCCCTCTTTTTATCAGGTAAAGGACGGAAACGGCGCCGTTATGATAGACGGTAATGATATCCGTTCGCTGAAATTGGAGTCTTTACGAAAAAATATTGGTATTGTTCAGCAAGACGTATTCCTGTTTGTGGGAAGCATAAGAGATAATATCCTTTACGGTAAGCCCGATGCAACCGAAGAGGAAATGATAACCGCCGCAAAACGCGCTAACATTCACGACTACGTAATGACGCTCGAAAACGGCTACGATACGCAGATAGGCGAGCGCGGAGTAAAGCTTTCGGGTGGACAAAAGCAAAGACTAAGCATTGCAAGAGTGTTCTTAAAAGATCCTGCAATCTTGATTTTGGACGAAGCAACAAGCGCGCTTGACAATACTACCGAGGTGCTTATTCAGCAGGCTTTGGACGAGCTTTGTAAGGGAAGAACCACTCTCGTTGTTGCTCACCGCCTTTCCACTATTAGAAATGCAGACGAGATTGCGGTAGTGCTTGACGGAAAAATTACTGAAAGAGGCACTCACGAACAGCTTATTGCAAGCGGTGGAACGTACAAAGATTTGTATTCGCTTCAGTTTAGAGATAACGACGTAATTTCTCACGACGTTGCATAAAATCTTTAATACGTATAGCACAAAATGTGATAAATAATAAAAGAGTAAGCTGTGTTTGGATAAATACGACTTACTCTTTTTTGTGTAGGTATAATGGTTTTATTTGGTTTTTATTTCGCCTAAGTTTACAGACCAGTCAAGCTCGCAAAGTACAGGCGGAGAGCTTTCGAGAGTGATTTCGCGGTGTTCGTTACTGCTTGTGATAAACGATTCCATAATTTCAAGCACGTGCAACGCAAGCTTTCCCGAGGCGTTATTCAAGCGGTTTTCGCCTATTGCAACAATTGTTTCGCTTAAGCCTATTCCACGCGAGTTCGCTGAGTACGGAGAGATTAGTTTAACGTCTGTAAATTCTTTATTGGCAACGGTGGAAATTTTTACAGGACCGCCAAAAGTGTTCGGGTCGGGAACGAGAAGCGAGCCTTCAGTTCCGTACAGCTCAATGTTTGGCATAGTGTGCTTAAGAACGTCAAAGCTTGTGGTAAGCGTGATTGTTGCACCGCATTCAAACTTAAGCAAACCAACGATATGAGTGTCTACTTTTACGGGAATTTTCGTGCCGTATTTAGGAGCTGACGTTATAGTGCGTTCCGTAAAACTCTTGCTTGCGTATGCAAAAACGCTTTTAACTTTGCCCAAAAGCGTAACGAGAGCGGTAAGGTAATACGGTCCCATATCAAACAATGGGCCTCCGCCTACGTCATAGTAAAATTCGGGAGCGGGATGCCAGCTTTCGTGCCCTCTGCACATCATAAAGCCCTCTCCGCCTATAACGTTGCCTATCCGTCCTTCGTCAATCAGTTTTTTGCAGGTTTGTATTCCGGCACCCAAAAACGTGTCGGGAGCACAGCCAAAATATAAGCCCTTTTGCTCGGCAAGCTCAATAAGCTCTTTGCCCTGAGCGTAGGTTAAGGATAACGGTTTTTCAACGTATGCGTGCTTGTTTGCAAGAAGTATTTGCTTGCATATTGAGTAGTGAAACGGTGGTGTAGTAATATTCAGTATCAGTTCTATTTCTCTGCACTCTAACATTTCATCCACGGTCATAATATGTGGAATATTGTACGTGTTTTTAGCGTTTTCCGCCTTTGTAGGATCAAGATCGGAAACGGCATAAATTTCCGTGTTTTTAAATAACGTACTAAGGTTTTTGAGATAAATTCCACTTATGTTGCCACAGCCTATAATTCCTATTTTCATATTTTCCTCCTATCTTATTGCGAACAAGAATCCTCTTCTCATAAGCTCTTTTGCCTCGGGAATATCTTTAAAGATTTGAGCGGTGTGCCCGAGTGAATTGTAGTAAATCTTACCCTTTCCCCAAGTTTTTGTAAATACTACGGGAATGGCAACTTTGCCGTTGCTTGCGTGCGGTCCGTCAGCTATTGGAAATTCGGTGGTAGCATAAACCTTGATTGCCGGATCGATATGTATATAGTATTGCTCGCTCGTTACTTCAAAGTCGTCTATACCATTTGTCAGCGGTGAAGTTTTGTCCGTAATATTAACCGTGTAGGTTACGGAAGAGTTTCCGGGATGAGCAACCCATTGTGCGCCTGTCATAAACTGCCAGCCCGTGCTATTCCTGAACGCATCGCACATTCCGCCGTGACATCCTGCAATTCCCGTTCCGTTCTCAACCGCTTTCATAACGTTTTGCTCTGCTTCCGACGGTAAGGTTCCCATTGTCCAAATTGGAACGATAAGATCGTATACTGACAGGTCTTCCAAAAAAGCGTCCAAGCTGTCCGACTTGTCTACGCTTATTCCTTCGTTTGAAAGCATCTCTTCAAAAAGATTGGCAATGCCTTCGGGATCGTGTCCTGCCCATCCCCCGTAAACTATAAGTGCTCTTTTCATTTTAGTTCTCCTTTTTGTTTAGGTTAATACAAGTATACAGTCAAAAATATTGACTTTCAAGGTAAAAAACAGTATAATATAAGACAAAAATAGTCTTTTTGAGGAAGTTGATTATGTTTTTTGAACCACAAAGATCCGTAGGCGAAAAGGTTTTTTTCGTAAGCAGTATTACGAAAATTGATTTTCCGTTGCACATTCACAGGGCTTTTGAAATGATAGCCCAATTAACGGGAGAAACAGAGGTTACCGTTGATGGGAAAACCGTTAATCTCACGCAAGGTAAGGCGATACTCGTATTTCCCTTTCAACAACATTCGTACAGATGTAAAAAAGAGGGAAAGCTTCAGCTGTGTTTATTCTCGCCTGACATGGTGGGAGAATTTTATAAATCGGACTGCTTGCCTTGTGAAAACACGTTTGACTTCAGTGCACAATACGGAATGGAGTTTGATAATTTTTACCTGAAAAAAGCATACGTATATTCGATTGTTGGTGCTTTTGACAGGCAAAGAAAGTATATAAGCGTTCAAAAAAACCCTGACAACGTGATAGTAAATCTATTGATGTATGCAGAAGAAAACTTTTGCGGTAGGTGTATTCTTAAGGACGTTGCAAAAAAAATGGGATATGACTATGCGTATATTTCTAAGCTTTTCAGACGAAAAATATCTATGCCGTTTAATGCATACGTAAATGCCCTCAGAATAAACGAGAGTAAAAACAAGCTGATAAACACGGATATGACGGTAACGGAAATTGGGTTTGAGTGCGGTTATTCGTCACTTCGCTCGTTTAATAGGGCGTTTTTTAAGCAGGAAAAGGTTACTCCCACAGAGTATAGAAAAGGAAAAACAACAGAACAGGCTAAATTTTATTTAGAGTAGTTTGTTAATATTGTGGCTTATATGCTTGAAATTTCGGATATAATATGCTATAATGGTACGGTTAATTAAGAAATGACGGTGTAAAACGCCAAAAACAGTGAGGATAAAATGCAAAACAGAACACATAATCTTAACGAATTACGTATTGAAAACGTAGGAGAAAACGTAGAGCTCGTAGGTTGGCTCGAAAACGTGAGAAAGGTAAGTAAAAACCTTGCTTTCCTCGTTCTCCGTGACTTTTACGGTAAAACACAGATAGTAGTGGAAGACGAAGAGATCATGAACTTCGTTGATTCTATCAACTGTGAGTCTACCGTTGCGGTAAAGGGTGTAGTGCGTGAAAGATCGGCTAAAAACCCCAATATGGCAACAGGCGATATCGAAGTAGTGCCTTTCAAGATGGAGCTTTTGGGAAGATGCAGATATAACGAGCTTCCCTTTGAAATCAACCGTTCTATGGACGCTGACGAAAACGCCCGTCTTAAGTACCGCTTCTTGGACCTTAGAAATCCCAAGGTTAAGGATAACCTTATGCTCAGATGTAAGGTGGTAAACGCGCTTAGACAAAGAATGAACGCAGAGAACTTTATGGAGATAACCACTCCCATTCTTACCGCATCTTCCCCCGAAGGCGCGCGTGACTACCTCGTTCCTTCGCGTATTCATCCCGGTCAGTTTTACGCGCTTCCCCAAGCGCCTCAGCAGTTTAAGCAAATTCTGATGGCTTCGGGTATTGACAGATACTTTCAGATTGCGCCTTGCTTTAGAGATGAGGACGCAAGAGCGGACAGATCTCCCGGAGAGTTTTATCAGCTTGATATGGAAATGGCGTTTGCGTCCCAAGACGACGTGTTTGCCGTTATCGAAAAGGTTCTTCCTCCCGTGTTTGCGGAGTTTGGTAAGTATAACAGAGCATCTCAAGCTCCCTTTATGCGTATACCTTATGCTGAAGCTATGGAAAAGTACGGTAGCGACAAGCCCGACCTTAGAATAGACCTTACCGCAACCGATATATCCGCGTTTACTAAAGATAGCGAGTTCGAGTCATTTAAGGGTGCGTTCGTAAAAGCAGTTGTTATCGATAAGTTCAGCGGAGCAAGAAAGTTCATCGACAAGGTTATAGCCGACGTTGAAATTCTTACGGGTAGCAAGACGTACTGGTTCAAGGTGGACGAGAACGGCGAGCTTGTAGGCGGTGTAGCTAAGTTCTTCGCTTCCGTAAAAGATCAGATCAAGAGCGAGCTTAATCTTCAGCCTAATACTCTCGTTGCAATCAGCGCGGACAAAAAGCTTCTCAAAGCTCAAAAGACCGCCGGCGCTCTTATCAAGGCATTCGGTTACGCAACCGACAACCACATCGACAAAGAACAGTATGCGTTCTGCTGGATCGTAGACTTCCCCATGTACGAAATTGGAGAAGAGAGCGGTGAGCTTGAGTTCTGTCACAACCCCTTCTCTATGCCCCAAGGCGGTATGAAAGCTATTAAGGAAGCAGAGGGTAACGTGGATAAGATTTTGGAGATCAAGGCTTATCAGTACGACGTTGTTTGTAACGGCGTAGAGCTTTCCTCAGGCGCGGTTAGAAACCACGATCCCGAGCTTATGGTAGAGGCGTTCAAAATAGTTGGACTTGGCGAGGACGACGTAAAAGCAAAGTTCCCAGCAATGTACAATGCGTTCTGTTACGGCGCTCCCCCTCACGCAGGAGTAGCACCCGGAGTGGATAGAATGGTTATGCTTCTTGCTGACGTTGACACGATAAGAGAAGTTATTCCTTTCCCCATGAACAAGCGCGCGCAGGATATTATGATGGGCGCTCCCGGATTTGTTGACGAGAAACAGCTCCGTGACGTTCATATCAGTATTGTAAAAGAAGATAACTGATTTATTCCATAATATATAGCGCAAATATATAGCGCATTTAAAAAAATTTAACAAAATAAAAAAAATTTGTTGACAAACAATTTATAACTGTGATAAAATGCACAGTGTAGTGGCAATGACGAAGAAAAGTATTAAAAGTCCACTTATCCCCAGAGAGTCGCGGTTGGTGAGAAGCGACGGTAAGCCTTTTTAAGAAGAACACTTCAGAGCCTGCGGAAGAAAGCTTTGTAAAAAGTTATTAGAACCGCACGTATAATCACGTAACGATGTTTTAAGTGGATTGGATAATTTCCAATCAATTTGGGTGGTACCACGGAACTAACACTTTCGTCCCATGTTTGCGGGATGGAAGTGTTTTTTTGTATTAAAAAGCCTTTCTTTCATTAAAAAGTCTTTCTTGCTTCGCATCTCATCGCAAACTGTAAATTTTTCTAGGTCACGTACGTTTAGTACGCTCCCGTCGCAAAATCCACAGTTTGCTTGACCTGCTCGCAATAAAGCCTTTTTAGCAATACTTACTGAACTGTGTAAAAGCTAAAAAATTAGAGCAAGTGGGTTGCTTGGTATGCCTTCTCCCTTGGGGAAGGTGTCAACGCAAAGCGTTGACGGAAGGAGTGTATATGTCATCTCGACCAAGCGACAGCGCGTGGAGAGATCTCAAAAGAGATACGTTCTACTATATCCCTTAACCTACTATACAAACCTAATAAAGAAAAAATAAACTCAGATAAAAATCTCGGAGGATTTAATAAAATGTTAAGAACACATACCTGTAACGAACTTAATATCGAAAACATTGGCAACAACGTTAGCCTTTGCGGATGGATTGATACCGTACGCGACCACGGTGGCGTACTTTTCGTGGATTTGCGCGACCATTACGGAATTACGCAGATCGTACTTTCAGATGATAGTATGATTAACGGCATTCCCAAAGAAACCGTAATTAAAGTTGACGGCATAGTAACCAAGAGAGATGAAGAAACCGTCAATCCCAAAATCGCAACCGGTCTTATCGAAGTAAAAGCGGAAAAAATCGAAGTGCTTGGACCTTGCCAGAACGCGCTCCCCTTCGAAATCGACGCGTCCACTTCAACCCGTGAAGAAGTTCGTCTTAAGTACCGCTATTTAGACCTTAGAAATCGTAAGATCCACGATAATATCGTGCTTCGTTCCAAGGTTCTTTCCTTTATGCGCAGACAGATGGAAGATATGGGCTTTATGGAAATCCAAACCCCCATTCTTACCGCATCTTCTCCCGAAGGCGCGCGCGACTATCTTGTACCCAGCAGAAAGCATAAGGGTAAATTCTATGCGCTTCCCCAAGCGCCACAGCAGTTCAAACAGCTTTTGATGGCTTCGGGCTTTGACAGATATTTCCAGATTGCGCCTTGCTTTAGAGATGAAGATGCTCGTCAGGACAGATCTCCCGGAGAGTTCTATCAGCTCGACTTTGAAATGTCGTTTGCAACCCAAGAAGACGTGTTTGAAGTTGCGGAAACCGTTGTATATAACACTTTCAAGGAGTTTTCGGACAAGAAAGTGTCCAAGCCTCCTTTCCGCCGTATTACCTTTGCTGAGTCTATGCTCAAGTACGGCACTGACAAGCCCGACCTTAGAAATCCCTTGGAAATCAAGGATCTTACCGAGTTTTTCGCTAAGCACGAGTTCTTGAATATCAACGGCAGAACCGTACCGTTTAAGAACAAGCTTGTTCGCGGAATTGTGGCTAACTATCTCGTTAAAAAGGATGGCGACGGCGACGGAAAGAAAGCGTTTGAAAAGGCTATCGACGCATATTCGAGAAGCATCGGTATGAAGTTTGGTATTGGTTATATCACCTTAGAAGGCGGAGAATACAAAGGACCTATTGCAAAGTTCTTGACCGAAGAGCAAAAGGCAGAGCTTACCGCGCTCGTTGGAATTAAGGAAGGCGAGTCGTTGTTCTTTATCAGCGACAGTGCCTCCGTTATCAACAAGCTTTCGGGTGAGATGAGAACTTGGATAGGAAACGAGCTTGGTCTTATCAAGGACGATTCTTTTGAGTTCTGCTTTATCGTAGACTTCCCCATGTACGAACTCAATCCCGATACCAACAAGATTGACTTTACACACAATCCCTTCTCTATGCCCCAAGGCGGAATGGACGCGCTACTCAATAAAGATCCTCTCGAAATCTTCGCTTACCAGTACGATATCGTATGTAACGGCGTAGAGCTTTCTTCGGGCGCGGTTCGTAACCACAACCCCGAGATCATGAGAAAGGCGTTCGAGATTGCAGGATATGGCGAAGAGGATTTAAAGGCAAAGTTCGGCGCACTTTACAACGCGTTCGCATTCGGTGCTCCCCCTCACGCAGGTATGGCTCCGGGCGTGGACAGAATGATAATGCTTATTGCCGGCGAAGAAACCATTCGTGACGTTATTGCGTTCCCCTTAAACGGAAATGCGCAGGACCTCATGATGGGTGCGCCCGGTGACGTAACCGAACAACAACTCAGAGAAGTTCACATTAAGGTGCGCGATTAACGCATACGTATTGTGGTTTTTCATACAAATCTATATAAAAGAAGGTAAAAAACTATGGACAGAGAGATCTTAAGAAGATTGGAATTACTTAATCAATTACGTCTTACCGAAGAAGAAAAGCAAACGTTCTTAGAATTCTTCAATTCGAAAAAGAGCAATCTTGAAGCGCTTGATAATGCAGTGAATACTCAGAACGTAGAAAGAATGGTACACGTAATGCCCGTAATGACCGTTGTCCGTGAGGACGTTGTTAAGCAACCTTTCAGCCGCGACGATCTTCAACGTAGCGCACCTGAGACCGACGAGGGATATTGGTGTGTACCCCGTGTTGTGGAATAAACGCAAGGAGGGTGAATAAAATGAAAAAATATACTGTTAAAACTCAAACTCAATCGACTGCAAAGTTTGTTGCGGACGATATGATTCTTACTAAAGATATTCCAACTTGCGCAGGCAGTAAAATGCTTGACGGATACGTAAGCTTGTTTGAAGCGGAGGTTCTTACCCGTCTTGCAGACAAGGGTTACGGTCTTGCAGGTAAAACCGACGTAGGAGAGTTTTCTATCGATTTACTTGGCGAAACTTCGTATAACGGAGCAATAATCGAGGACGGCGTGCTTAAAAATGCAACAGCATCCGTAATAAAGGACGGCGAAGTGGACTTTGCTATTACTCTCGACGTAAACGGAAGCGTTAGAAGAGCGGCGGCGCAAGACGGACTTGTTAGCATAAAGCCCACCTATGGAACTGTTTCAAGATTTGGAACGATCCCTGTTGTATGCTCGGGCGAAACCGTTTCCGTTATGGCAAAAACTGCTGATTTGTGTAAGGAAGCTCTTTCCGCTATCGCAGGACACGACGATAAGGACGGAACAAGCCTTCCTCAGAGTGAAATTGATAAAACAAAGACGGAAAAAGAGATTAGAAAGGTAGCTGTTCTTTCCTCTATGCTCAAAGGAGTAGACGGCAAAGTTTCCGAAAAACTCAATAACGTATGCGAGATTTTGCGTAAAAATGGCATTGAAGTAACCGAGATTGACGACAGCGTTATCGCTCTTTCTTCTGCTTACTGGGCAGTTTTAATGAGCGCGGAATGTTGTAACAACGTTTCTAAATATGACGGTGTAAAATACGGATATCGTGCCCAAAACTTTATGGGTATAGACGAACTTTATACCAATAGTAGAACCGAAGCTTTCGGATTTTTACTTAAGAGCACCATTTTGCTCGGTTCTGAAACCTTGTCTACTGCAAACTACGTGAAGATTTACGACAAGGCTTTGCGTATGCGCAGAGTGATAGTTGAAGAGTTTGCAAAGATTTTTGCTTCTTACGACGTAGTGCTTATGCCGGCTTGTTCCGCGTTTGCATACGGAGAAGAAGATATGAAAAACACTTATAAGGCGTATGAAGAAAACTTCTATACCGCGCCTGCATCCATTACGGGACTTCCTGCGGTAGTTGTTGGCGGAGTTCAGTTTGTTGGAAACGCTTTTAGCGAAAACTCTATGCTTTCGCTTGCTGCAATAATAGAAAAGGAGGGCAAGTAATTATGAAATACGAAACTGTCATCGGACTTGAAGTCCACGTAGAGCTTGCCACCAAGTCCAAAATTTTCTGTTCGTGCTCAGCTCATTCATACGGCGCAGAGCCCAACGCTCACGTTTGTCCTGCTTGCTGCGGAATGCCCGGTATGTTACCGGTCGTAAACAAGAGAGTTGTGGACTACGGAATGAAAGCAGGTATGATGCTCAACTGTCATATCAATCGCACTACCACGTTTGACAAAAAGAGCTATTACTATCCCGACCTTCCCGCGGCTTATCAGACCACTCAGTGGTTTGCGCCCGTTGCAGTAAACGGACTTGTGGAGATTGAAACAAGCAAGGGTAAAAAGAGTATTAGAATCAAGCAAATCCACATGGAAGAGGATGCCGGAAAACTTGTTCACGATATTAGAGAGGATACTACGCACGTAGACTTTAACAGAACGAGTGTTCCCCTTATCGAAATCGTAAGCCAGCCCGATCTTTCTTCTGCAGAAGAAGTTGAAGCATACCTGGACAGACTTAAGAATCTTCTCCGCTATGCAAAGGTAGCCGAGTGTGAAATGGCACACGGAACGATGCGTTGTGACGTAAACCTTTCCGTTCGCCCTGAAGGTAGCGATAAGCTTGGTGTAAGAACCGAAATGAAGAATATGAACTCTATCGAGGCTATCAAGCGCGCAATAGAGTATGAAACCGCAAGACATATCGACGCTATCGAGCATAACACCGAAGTTTTGGTGCAAGAAACGAGAAGATGGGACGATATCAAGGGCAAGAGCTTTGCAATGCGTAGTAAGGAAACTGCAGGCGACTACCGTTACTTCCCCGATCCCAACGTTATGCCCGTTGTTATCGACGACGAATGGTTTAATAGCATTAAAGCTTCCCTTCCCGAATTCCCCGAGGTTAAGCGCGCTCGCTATATCAACGAGATTGGTCTTAGCGAATACGATGCTGATCAGCTTATTAAGAGTATTGCTATTTGCGAATGTTTTGAAAGCGCGTATGCGGAATGTGGAAGCGCAAAGGATTCTGCAAACTGGTTGCTTAGTGAGTGTATGAACATTCTCAATTCCCGTCAGATGTCCTACGATATGCTCGACGTTGACGGAAAGGCACTTGGAAAACTCATTAAACTCGTATCCGAGGGTAAGGTTGGTAGAGCGAACGGAAAGAAAATTCTTGCCGATATGTTCGACAATCGCGATATAGATCCGGAAACTTATGCAAAAGAGAACGGATATATCGTGTCTAACGATACTTCGCTTATCGAAAAGGTTGCAAAGGAAGCAATCGCATCCAATCCCAGAGCGGTAAACGACTTTAAGAGCGGAAAAGAAAAGGCGATCATGGCGCTTTTCGGGGCTTGCATGAAACAGCTCAAAGGCAATTGCGATCCCAATACCTTAAAGGAAATCCTTATTGCCGAAATTAACAAAATCTAATTTACGTGTTGTAAAAAAACGTTATGAGATTAAGAAAAGGCTCTGACACAACAGTAGGTTGATATTTGACGGAAAAGCCACTACGAAATACAGCGTATTTTGTTCGGTTACAGACTTTGCAAGTATGCGCCCTTACAAGAATACTTGTCTTTCTTGTGTTTTTCTCGTCAAAACATAATAATATTTATCAACCATTTGTTGTGACATAGCCTAAGAAAAAAAGAGTAAGTAAAGCTTGTTATCACCCTTTGCTTACTCTTTTAATCTATAATTATATTATAATGTTTAATTTTTTTAATAAAATATATTGACAAATTTGCGTTTTTATAGTAATATAAATTAATAAACGAAAAAACGTTGATTGTTACACTAATAATTTGCGATAGGAGGTTTTTAATGGCAAAGAAAAAAAGTTTAAAAACAGCGTTGATTATGGCGATACTTTCCATTACTGTTTGCATTTCAATGTTTGCAGGCACAACCTTTGCGTGGTTTACCGATTCTGTGACAAGTAGCGGTAATATCATTGCGTCCGGAAAGCTTGACGTTTCAATGTCTTGGGCTTCGGGAAAAGCAGATCCTGACTCCGCAACTTGGAACGACGCATCTCAAACTAAGATATTCAACTATGATAAGTGGGAGCCGGGATATATCGATGCTAAGCATATAGAGATATCCAACGACGGAACCTTGGCGTTTAAGTACAAGGTAGACATCGTGCCTAATGGCGAGATTGGCAAGCTTGCCGACGTTATCGACGTATATTATGCAGACCCTGCTAAGGCTGTAACGAGAGAGAATATCGAAAGCCTTGATAATATTGGAACTCTTTCTTCAGTTATTGCAAATATCGGTAGTGAGTTCAGTACCGCAAGCGGTAATTTGCCTGCAGGTGAAAAGCACGTTATTACTCTTGCGCTCAGAATGAAACCCACCGCAGGTAACGAGTATCAGAATCTTTCCGTAGGCAACGGATTTTCTGTAAGACTTACCGCAACTCAGCTTGCATACGAAGAGGACAGCTTTGATAATCAGTACGATGCAGGTGCAGAGCTTGACTTTGTAATGGTATCTAATGCTAACGAGCTTAAGACCGCACTTGCAAACAAGGAAGAAAACATTATTCTTTCTAAAAACATTACCGATTTTGCAGAAACATTGACCGTTGATTACAACGCAAACATAAATGGCGGTGGTAGTACTATCTCAAGAGCGGCAGGCTTTACTGGTACAATGATAAACGTTGCAAACGATAAAACTCTTACCGTAGAGAGCGTAACTTTGGACGGTGGTAGAAACGAGGGTGTAACCGCAACTGGCAACCTTATTTTTACGACTAACGGACATATCGTACTTGGTTAGGGTACAGTTCTTCAGAACAACAACGGAGCACACGCAGTATACCTTAATCACGGTAGTGGTAAAAAGGGAACTTTGACTCTTAACGGTGCTTCTATTATCAATAACACGTCGGATAGTGGAGCTATTTGGGGCGGTGGTTATATTACTATGAACGAAGGCTCTAAAATAAGCCATAATTCTTCCACAGGCTCTGCAGGCGCAATCCGTATGGTTAGTGGTGGAAGCTTTACTATCAACGGCGGAGAAATCAACTATAATACCGCGGTGGCTGACGGTGGTGTTATCTGGGGTTATGGATCTTCAACTTACAACTTTAACGGTGGCGAAATGGCATATAACACGGCAGGTGGTGTAGGCGGAGCGATCTATACCGGGGCTAATTCTGTTGTCAACATAAGCGGAGATTTTGAAATGCACGATAATACTGCGGCAAGCGGTGCGGGCGGAATAAGATTTGTAGATCATTCCTCTCTTGTTATGACGGGTGGTAAGGTTTATAATAATATGGTGAACGGCGAAGATATTGCTTTCTATTTCTACAATGGCAACGTTGATATTTCGGACGGAGAGCTTGACGATAACCTTAATTATTCGGGCGGTAACGGTGTTACGATCGGAGCTGCGGATATTACGGGTATAATTTGCTTCGACCTTTCCACAAACCATAACACTGCATATCTTAAAAAGGAATTCAACGCATTCAAGTTTACGGTAAACGAAAGCTCTGCAAATTTTGCACAGTTCAACTTCAAGCCCGACGCAGGATACGTTTACGTTGACGGCGACGAGGATAAACTTGTTTGCTTAAATAGCGGATACGAAACATATTGGGATGCAACGACAAGCACGTTCCGCTTAAAAGCTATATAAAAACCTAAAAGCTCAATAATAAAAAACCGTTCCTAAAACTTTATTAGGAGCGGTTTTTTATTATACGTATGCAAGATTTTATTGCAAAACGTGCTTTTTAAGTTGGGTAGATTTTGTTTTCTTTAAGCAGGCTTAGCTGAAAATCGTTTGGCGTTACGCCCGTTTCTTTTTTGAAAACCCTGCAAAAGTACGCGTGATCGATAAATCCGCACGTTTGGGCAATTTCGTTAATTCTAAGACTGCTGTCCTTGTTTGACAAAAGCTGTTTTGCTAACGTTATGCGCTTTTGTAATAAAAACTTAGTAGGTGAAATCCCATGTTCTTTTATAAATAGCTTACGCACGTATTCTTTGGATAGCGGAACTAACGCGTATGCTTGGTCAATGTCGAAATTAGAAGCCGTATAGCGGTTGATAATTTCGTGGACGATAGTTTGCGTAATATTGTAAGCGTTTGATTTTTGGATTAAGTTGTCAAGAAAGGAAACGACGGTGCTTGTCAGGTTCAGATTTATCGGGTCGGACGGTGATAGTTGGTGAAAATATCTATAAGTAAGCTTGAGTATACTGTAAAAATCTTTACTAAGGTCGGAGGCAGGGATTATAAACGGAGATTTGGCTGTCGTCGTCCAATCCTCTAACGTAAAATGAATATTCCTAAAGCCCTCTTTAGATAAATTTGTATGCTCAACATACGGCGGAATACAAATTGTTTCGCCCTTTTTATAATTAAAAAGCTGGTCGTCTGCTGTTTTGATAGAACCCGATCCTTCGGTTACGTAAATAATTTCCCAATAGTTGTGCATATGGGATTTTACGGAAAAGGTCGTAAGATGCTTTTCTATATAATTAATAATAGCCATAATTTTTTTCACCTGCCTTTTTTGCATTATATCAAAAAAACGAGGAGTAGGCAATCGAATTGCAGTAAATATCTAAAAAGTCCAAGATTATTGCTATAATTTTATATGATAATTTATGGCAAAGCGGAAGAGTTTTGTGTTATAATAAAAACAAGATAAAGTAAAAAATTGCAATCATAACAAGGGAAAATGCTTTTGCAGAGCTTGAATTTTCAATCTTTAGGGAACAAAAACTATAAGGAGAATATTATGTATCTGTATACTTACGAAAATCTAAAAAAGGCAACCGAGTGCAAAGACGGAAAGGCATATGTCGATAAAGTAAAAGAGTTTTATGCCGAAAAATACAAGGACAAGCCGATTTTAGCGTAACTGATGCAACCGTTAAACTTTGGGAGAGAAAATATCCCTCACATTCAGGGGCTGAGGCGACTGCGTACGGAGTGGATTATACGTGTTGCAAAAATACTGTAGAAGCCGAGTTTTTTATTGACTGTAGCGAAAAATAAAAAATTGATGCGGAAGAAAATCTAAAAGGCAGGGAAATGGTTTTCCCGAAAAGAATAACGAGAAAAATAAAATTGTTTAATTTTACACAAGTCACGGAAATTTTGGGTTTTGCGGCACTTACGCAAATCGAAGCTTTTGGACGGTACAAAAAGGAGGATTTTAGTAAAATGGAAGTAAGACAAGCAAGTAATGCAAAGGACGTGAAGCATTATACTACGGAAAGATTGAGAGAAGAATTTCACATTGCCAATCTTTTCACAAAAGATAACGTAAGAATGGTATACAGTCATATTGACCGTATTATTACGGCAGGACTTATGCCCGTTCGTCAAACGCTTAAATTGGAGGCAGGCAAGGAGCTTGCGTCCGACTATTTTTTACAGCGCAGAGAAATGGGCTGTATCAATATCGGCGGAAAGGGACTTATTTGTGTGGACGGAGTAGAGTATGAAATGAATCCGCGCGACGGAATGTATATCGGTATGGGCAATAAGGAAATATCCTTTACGAGCTTAGACGAGAATAATCCTGCAAAGTTTTACGTTAGCTCGTGTCCTGCGCACACTTCGTATCCTATCGTAAAGATTGATATAACAAAGGCTAAAAAAGTGCCTTGCGGAAGCGTAGAAGAGTGTAATAAGCGCGTTATAAATCAGTACATTCATCCCGACGTTATCAAGAGCTGTCAGCTTTCTATGGGCTTAACTCAGCTTGAAGTGGGTTCTAACTGGAACACTATGCCTTGCCATACTCACGACAGACGTATGGAAGTTTATCTGTACTTGGATATGGACGAGAACGACATTGTTTTCCATATGATGGGAGAGCCAAAAGAAACCCGTCATATAATTATGCACAACGAAGAGGCGGTAATTTCACCGTCCTGGTCAATTCATAGCGGAGTTGGAACGAGAAATTACTCGTTTATCTGGGCAATGTGCGGAGAAAATCAAGAGTTTACGGATATGGACCATATTCAAACAAAGGATTTATTATAAAAAGGCTCTGACACAACAGTAGGTTGATATTTGACGGAAAAGCCGCTACGAAATACAGCGTGTTTTGTTCGGTTACAGACTTTGCAAGTATGCGCCCTTACAAGAACACTTGTCTTTCTTGTGTTTTTCTCGTCAAAA
>JAGAPA010000005.1 GCA_017623455.1 Clostridia bacterium
CGATACGTTTTGGAGGAATGGGCGAATACTGAACTATTATCTTAAACTCATTTTCTCCATTGAGGTAATCGAAAATGTTGTCGATAACTATCGTCTTGTTATTCTTTGCACCTTGCACCTCTATTCCGTTTATTGTTACGCTGTACACTCTGCCGTCTTGTGCAGGGTGAGCTTCAAACTCGTAATATCCTGCGTTTGCATACGCCTTTTTGTCATAGGTATAAATTTTGTTACCGTATCCACTCCCATCCTGAGCTATAGATACCGAAACGTTGTACGTATCAGCATTTGTGAAAAAAGCCTCCACTGTTAAGTCTTCCGTATTATCTACGGCTACACCGTCAACGGTATACGTTCTGTAATTTCCGCACACCTGTTCTATAAGATAGGGCATAAGATCGACGTTATCTGCGGTAAGAGAAGTGATATTGTAAAGCTTTTTAAGATCGCACGTAAACGAAAGCTTACCGCTCTTGTTAAACTCGTCAAGATCGATTTTAACGTTTTCTAAATTGGTCTTGTCGATATGGTCGTTACGCTTTGCCGTGGACTTTAAGTAAACCCACCTATCGTCCATACTTGCGTTATACGCCTTTTCGCCAAACAAATATCCAATGTCAACCATATCTTCATAGTTCCAATGCGATCCGTCGGATCCAAGCGTTACGTCGTTACCGTCATTGTCGTAGTCGTGAAGACGAAAATCCTTGGTGGGAATTACGTACGTATGATTGAGTTTATACAATATTTCGTGTTGCATCGCAATAAACTTCTCGTTAACGTCAACTTGATTGGTGTGGAAGAAAGTCTTGGATATTTCTCCGCTTACTACGGGGAATTTAGAATAATCTTCGCCCGTAAGCTCGGTAAGGCGACTTCTGACGTCGCTTACGAAAGCGCTGAACACGTCCTTATATTCAGCTTCGTTACCTCTATCGCGTTCACCTTGCATCCAACAAAGCGCCTTAAAGTTGATTTTCGTATAGCCTTTATCCTGAAGCCATTGATAATTGTTTGTGATAAACAGAATGAGTTCTCTATACAAGTGCCCCGTGGGATGACGATAGAATTGAGTGGCCATCAAATCCACTTTGCTTCCGTCTTCGTGAAAAACGTTCCACAAACTCTCGGGATACCAAGTTCCATACGTTGCTCCGGCATAGTCGTTTTCCTCGATCTCCTCGATATTAAGATTCACGTTGTCGTAATGGTTAATAAGCGAAGTTCCACCGGCTGCTACCTTAATAATGATAGCGTCGGTGTTTTCCTTTTGCGCATAGATAGGATCGAGATACTTCGCCATACCGAGTTCAGGTCCAATATGCGAACGTGAACAACCTAAGCCTTGCTTCACGGGTTCAAAATCGGAAATCACATACCCTTCGCCCTTTGTTGTCGGATGAACGAGGTGATTATAAAAAACGTTTTCGTATATTATGGAACTATCCTCGTACGAATTATTTTCCTGCTGTGCATAGCAAGGTCCAATTCCGTTTGCAATAAGAGAAGTTCCTGACGCGTTGGACTGTCCCGCAATAAGATATACGTCTGCAATCTTCTCCGACGTCTGCCGTGTAGGCTCGTCCGCATATACATTCTTTACCGTTCCGTTATTCACAATAACGAAGCCACCCACAATAAAAGCAATACACGCCGTAAAAATTAAGAATTTTTTTAGTAACTTTTTCATATTTTCTCCTTAAGTATATGCTATTGCGACTTCATTTGTCTATTAAACTCAAATTAATCGTTATTTTCTCTTAAACGCGAATGCAAGCGCACAAAGTCCTGCTACAAGCCCGATTATATCCATGGCGTTTGCTCCGCATCCGCCTCCTGCTGATGCAACGGTTACCGTTACGTCATACGTTACGTTCTTGCCTGCCGCGCTCACTTTTATTGTATACGTACCGCTCTTATTCTGTACAAAATCCTTAGAGCTTACGTTGTACGCGCTCTCGTCAAGCACGATCTCCTCTCCGTTTACGATCGCCTTTACCA
>JAGAPA010000042.1 GCA_017623455.1 Clostridia bacterium
TCACGGCGGCTACGAACAGTATTACAACCGCTTATACGGGAGCTATCGCAACCGCAAAAACCGAAATTACTTCTGCATATACGGCGGCGATTTCTTCTGCTATTTCAACAAGTGAAACATCGATAAAAGCGTGGGTAAACGAAACCCTTGCGGACGGTTATTATACAATAGCGCAGATCGACGCGAAAATTTCGGCTCTCAATATAAACGATACCGAAGTGAAAGACGATATTGCCGCACTTGAAACGGCTCTTGAAACCGCAAAAACTGACCTTACTAACGCATATAAGGCGGCAATCACAGAGGCTATTGACGATAACAACGGCGTAATAGATACGAATATTGAAAATGCTATTTCTACCGCAAAATCCGAACTCAATGCAAGCATAACCGCTATTGAACTTCGCGTAGAGACTCTTGAAACAAAATTTGAGGAACACAACGACAAAATTGCGGAACTTGAACAAAAGGTTGAAGACCTCGAAACAAAAGTCAACTGTCTTATGGGTGTTCACGTTGTTGAAAGTTATACCATAAATAATGATGGAACGCACACGTATACTTGTACTGCTTGTCAACAGACAGTGACCGAAGAGCACAATTATGTAGATAATTATGCTTGTGAGTGCGGAGATAAGATTGAAATTACTTCGCTTTCCTTTATCATCGACGACGTGGAATATGATAGTACGAATACTTCCGCGAGTGAACCTGCTCGCATTACCGGAAGTTGTACAATAAAAATTAAGTTATATGGAACCAACCTAAATTTGATTACTTTAGGAGGTCATTCTATAAAGGCCATATCAACCGTTGGTTGGCTGATTGACGCTAAATGGTGGACTTTTAACGCTGACAACACAGAGGCTACAAAAACTTATTCTCTTGGAGATTTTGATGAACAAACCTCTGTTTTTGAGCTGAAATATCAAAACCCCATAGATGGATGGAGCTATGTGAATAGCGGAGTTTATTACGTTTATGATGTTGAAGCGTTTTGGGGTGAAGCGGCGAATAGACTTACAACCGCTGGCACGCTTGCAGATGCCCTTGCATCAGATGCTGCATATATTAAATTAGAAGAAGATGTTACATTAACGACTAATATCGAGATTGCAGCTAATGCGACTTTGACTTTTGATTTGGATGGAAACACATTAACGACGGCAACTAATAAAGATGGATTTTATAATAACGGAACTCTTACAATTTTGAATGGTATGATTTCTGACACCAATGAAGATAATTGTGCGGTTTTGAATAATGGTACGATGACGATGGATCGTGTTATTATAACCGGAGGAAATCCTTTTAAAAATAAAAGTGGAACGGCAACTCTTGTAGATTGTACATTGAATAATAATATGGATAGTTTTTATAGTGCTGCTTTGACAATGGAGGGCGGTACGGTTGACGCGACAGACTGCCATTTTAACGGATACGATTATAATATATACATGTGGCATGAAGAGTGTAGCTTTGTGGGACATGGCACTTTGGAATTTGGTCAAGTAAATAATTATAATATTTCCGTGCGTACTAACTCACAAGTTTCTTTGAACGAGATTACGACAGACTTGGAAGGATTGACGATAACTGGTTCTGGAACTGTTACGTTGCCAGAAGGATATGCGCTTATTGACGGGGCGGTAACAAAAAGCAACTAAACGATAAAGTTTGCTACGGCAATAACACACGAACAGACTTGAAAAACAGTACGGCGGTGGGCTACAAAACGTAGTCTGCCGCCTATTTCTATGCCCTTATACAGCAGAAAAATAACACTTCCTCACTCATATGAGCGAGAAATATAGAATATTCAAGCAAATCAAATAACTACGTTATGAAATTTTGCTTAAAGCAAAATGTTGGATTTTTTATATTTATCCCTTCCACCACCAAGGTGGTCCCCCTCCCCTTGACTAAACAAGTGGAGGTCTTGTAAGGTAAGTTATGGATTGAGATTGCCACGCCTACTTCATAGGCTCGCAATGACGAAAATAGACGGAGATAAACTAATGGTGGCTGATCGTTTGTATTAAAATAGAAAATGAGTCCGATAAATTGCCGAACTCATTTTTTATATGTTTAATTTGATTTTTTACTATACTTTGAAATGTTTCGTTACTGTGCATCATCAACTACGAATGTTACGCTATCGGCGTACTTTTCAAAGGTTGCTGCCATTTCTTCATAATTCTTGGTTTCGCAAGCGAACTGAATAAGCCAAAACGCATCGTCGGACTTAAAGCAGGTTGCCCAGTAGGTAAAATCCTTTCAGGTTACGGTTTTGTCGTATCTGAAATATGCATACTTGTCATCCTCACTCATTTGAGCGGTTACGTCAATCTGATTGTTGCGAATTACCAAGCCTGCATACTGCATAAGAGTATAATTCTCAAAACCCTGAACCAAACTAAACTCTTCTTTAAGCACAGTTACTATAACGGTAGAACTCATGTAGCAAGCGGTAAACTGTACCATTTCTTTTTCTGTAAATTCGTTTGTCAATTCAATTGACATGCCTGCCTTTTCAAACGTCTTAGCTTTAGCAGGAGTCGAACATCCGATAAACGCAATCATAATAATTGCAAGCAACGCGCTTACTGCTATCTTAACCAAATTTCTTCTTTTCATTTTTCTTCTCTCCTTTCTTAAAATAACGCTACATCAATAATAATGCAACTCTTATTAAAATATTAGCACGAATTCTTATGTTTGTCAATACTTTTTAGACCTTTTTATTTTCAAAAATACCTCAATAAAGCATAAAAACCGTGTACCCTAAGGAAACAACAGTTTTTATCGCATTTGTCTTATTTTTCCATATACGTATGCTACATAATCGTAACACGCACTATGCGCTCATACATACGAGATTTCCACGTTGCTTTACTCCTCGCAATGACGTCTGTAGTTGAGGAACTATCGTAGGGGCGATTCACGAATCGCCCGTGCCTGCGCACTAAGTGTTGAAGACGTTTTTGCTTACGTTGGCGGTGGGGGGAAGCTCGATATCCTCGGGACGGAACTTGTATCCGCGAATATACGCTTTTTCCGCATCGTCTTTGATATAGTTGATTACGAAAATCTCGCCGTCGTCGAACTGCACCCAGCCCGTATAACCAAGATCAGGAGAAGGGTTGCGGTCGTAGTCTAAGGGCATAATTCGTATAGGTTGATCATAGCGGTTCGTTTTTAGCAGACCTTCCGCGCGCAAGAAAGCCGAAAACATATTAGTCGTACCACGTGGAATATAACGGTACGTAACCATAACTCTTCCGTCTTTTAAAAATCCCGCTACAGGGCGGTGTCCGCAGTCCATAGGCGTATTATAAATCTCCGACCAGGTTTCGCCGTTATCGTAAGAAATAGTCTTGAAAATATCGTAGCCCTTACCCGAATTTTCACGCAAAAACGCAATAAGCGCGCCGTTGTATTGCAAGATTGATACTTCGCACAAATTCATATCGGGGTGCGACGCTACGACTATGGGCTTGGACCAAGTCTTCATACCATCGTCGCTATAAACAAGATATTGCGTAAGCTTTTTGGTTTCGGGATGACCAAAGTGTGCAGCAACGATAATTCTACCGCTGTCAAGCTCTGTGATTTTATCGGGAACAATACCCGTAAGAGGTACGAGTATAGGCTCGCCCCACTTAGTTCCTTCCTCGTTACCAATCCACACGTAAATTTCGGACTTAACGTATTCCTGTCCGTAAATTCTATCGCAAATTATATACATTTTACCGTTTCTAAGCTTTCCTATACGTGCGCAGTTATAGTGTGGCTTTCCCGACACGGTATGCTGAGAACCACCGTCCTCACGCTCGGAAAAGAAAATCTTTTCGCCCCAGGTTTCGCCCCTGTCATAACTTTCTTTAAGCACAAGACGGGACTTGTCGCGGTTTAGATGGTGTTCGCACTCAGTAAAAATAGCAATAAGTTTGCCACTGTTTGTCATTGCAACGTCGGGCCACGCCTCATAAATGCTATCGTCTTTGCTTACGGTAATCTTTCTTATAGCCATAATCCTCTCCTTATTCTGTTATAATTTGTAAAGATACTAACATTATAAACCAAAACAAAAAAATATACAAGTAAAATATTGCTCACTTAAAGCACAAATTTTTTGCTTTTTTTACTATGATTGCTTTTTTTTGCTTTTTTTACTAGGATTGCTTTTTTAAGTTGATTTTTATTTTAATAAGTGATAAGATAGAAAAAAGGAGTAAATTATGAATTATACCTTAATGCATAAAGAAACAGGAAAAGATATCATGTATAAAATTTGGCATTGCTCAAATAGACCGATGATTATCTACATGCACTCCGATGGTGGTAGTATAGTTTTTGCCGACAAACTCTTTCCCATAAAACGCGGAACGTTGTGCTATATTGGTTCGAAAAAGTTCCACTACACTATGCCAGACAATCCCAGCACATACGAACGCTCCAAGATTTTTTGCTCTAACGAAGACTTTAAAAAAATACTTGAAATCGTGCAACCTAACTTTAATAATAAGTTTGGGCACGATAACGAGGTATGTGCAATAGTTGACGAGGACAAAATCGAAGAGGTAGAAAACCTGTTTGATACACTCAACGAAGCCATAAACGACCAGCAGTATGCTTCGGCACATTATACAAGCGCTTTTATTAAACTTCTAATTTACATCGACAAGTATGCGTTAAGATACACTCCTTCGCCTAAAACGTTCTTTTCCTCCGCCATATCCTATATAAACTCCAACCTTAACGACAAAATTACGGTGGACGAAATTGCGGAAGTTTGTCATATGAGTAAGTATTATTTTTGCAGACGCTTCAAACAAATCGTAGGCTATACCGTTATGGAATACATACTCAACACGCGCCTTGCAAACGCTAAAGTGTTATTAACTTCCACGGATTTAGCAATAAGCGAAATAAGTGAACGATGCGGTTTTTCGGGTTTCTCGTACTTTTCGAGAGTATTTAAAGAAAACTGCGGAATCACACCAAACGAATTTAGGAAACGAGGCGTAGTTTTAGAATCACTCACCACGAATAAGAAATAATAAGGAGAAAAATTATGCTACCAAAAATTGACAAAACTCTACTTCCCCTACCCACTTTCACCCCACAAAAATGGCAAACGGTAATATTGAGAAACTACGGTATTGTAAGCAACAAAACCATAGCTTCCGTACTTAAGACAGACGAACAAACCATAATAAACGAAGCAAAAAAACTCGGGCTTGAAAATATTAAATTTTGCAATAAGTGGCAAAAGCTCGGCTATATAACAATTATAAGAAACAACTGGCACTTACTCCCTTACTCTCAGCTTATCGAGCTTCTTGAAACGGATGAAGCTACCCTTGACTACAACCTTAGAGAGGACGACTTTCTTAACGTTAAATTGGGGCTTATAAAATCCGATTGCGCGCCCGTATACTATTCTCCTCTTACCAAAGAAGACGAGCAAAAAACGAGCAAGATTGCCTCGCTTGTGCGCGCAAGCTTTATTCCCTCTTACGTTGATTACTTTGATTTTTACCCTCAAAACACGCATACGTATGCAACAAAACCCAACAATACGGGCTTTGACCGCATTGTTTACAGCTACTCTATGCTGTACGGCGACACGTTTTTGGACGGCGAAGAAATCGTGCCCGACGGGCTTCTTGCGCAAATGCAAAGCATGGGCGTAAACGGAATTTGGATGCAAGGCGTTTTGGCAAAACTTTCGCCATATCCGTTTGTAGAGGGCATGGACGAGGGATATCAAATCCGCAGAAAAAACCTTAACGCGATAATCAACAAATGCAAAAAATACGGCATTGGCGTTTTCCTGTATTTCAACGAACCGCGCGGTCTTGCACCCGACCAAATCAGCGAAAAAACCGAAAAGATCAAGGGCAGATTTTATGAGGAGCGCTGGAGCTTATGCACCACACAAAAACCGGTACAGGACTACCTGTACAACGCAGTAAAGGACCTCGTTCTCGCTGTTCCCGATCTTGCCGGAATTATCACGATTACCATGTCCGAAAACATGACTAACTGTCACAGCAGACATAACAACGACTGTCCGTTTTGTAAACATCTAAAACATCAAGACGTTGTTCCTGAGGTTAATAATATTATGCAACGCGCAGTATCGGACGCCGGCGTAAAAACACGTATTATAGCAAACCTTTGGGCATGGACTAAATCATACGACTGGAGCGACGACGACTTAAGGGAAGGCATCGAGCGCATGGATAAACGCATTGACGTGCTTTCCGTAAGCGAGATGGGAACGGTTATAATTGACGGAAAAAAAGAAGAGGTTAAGGAGTATTCTCTAAGTAAAGTAGGTCCATGCGAAGAAACCAAGCAAAATCTCACAAACGCTAAAAAATCAGGTCATAAAATTATGGCAAAAGTTCAAATAAACAACAGCTGGGAATTTGCTGTAGTACCGTACGTACCCGTTTTTGAGCTTGTTAAAGAACACATGCAAAACTTGAAAAATTTGGGCATAGGCGGACTTATGATGTCTTGGACGTTGGGCGGATATCCCACCGTATCACTCGACCTTGCCAACAAGATTTTCGAGGACGACTTTGATTACGATAAATGGCTTTCTCTCCACTTTGAAAATCAAGCTCCCGTTATAAAACAAGCGGTCAAGCTGTTTTCAGAGGGCTATAAATCATACCCCTACGACATACGCACTCTGTATATGGGCAACCAAGAGTGTGGCCCAAGCAATCTTATGTATCCACACAAAACGGGCTATACGGCAACCATGGTAGGATTTCCGTTCGACGACGTTAACACATGGGTGGGAACACACACGGTAGAAAGTTATACGAGCAAACTTTCCGTACTTTTAAAAAAGTGGGAACAAGGTCTTGCGATGCTTGAAAACGTGAGCGGAAACGATAACGTAACCGAGCTTATTCGCTTTGCAAAAGTCGTGTATATCAACCTAAAAAGCACGCTCGTCCAAATAGACTTCAACTTAAAGCGCGAAAACGGCAACAATCAAGAACTACTCGCTCTTATAAACGAAGAGCTTTCGCTCACCAAGCAGTTATACGAGCTATCAGCACAAGACGCGCGCATAGGCTACGAGGCAAGCAACCACTACTACTTCACTCAAAACTCGTTTTTAGAAAAATTAGTAAACCTCGAATATCTAAAACGTTTATATAAAAACTAAATATAAAAGGCAGCCGCGAAAAATATCGTGACTGCCTTTTTTGTACTGTTTTTTGCACTACGTATTATTATTTTTTGTTTTCTTCCGTTTTGCGTTTGGCTTCGGAAAGCATAAGCTTTATGCGGTTAAGCTGATTTACTTCGCTTGCGCCGGGATCGTAGTCAACCGCGCAGATATTGGCTTGGGGGAATGCCTTTTTGAGTGACTTGATTACGCCCTTTCCCACAACGTGGTTAGGTAAACACGCAAACGGCTGGATACACACGACGTTGGGAGTTCCGTGAGTAATAAGCTCTATCATTTCGCCTGCTAAGAACCAACCTTCTCCGTACTGATTACCGATAGAAAGGAAAGGCTTAGTCATCTCGGCTATCTCGTCGATAGGCACGGGAGGTGAAAACCTCTTACTCTTTCTAAGCGCCCTTACGGCGTGACGACGAATAAACGCAATCGCCTTTAACGCCAATCTATTACCCACAAGACCCAAGTATTTAGTATTATAGTTCTCATGCTTATACTCCGCGTTATAGAAGCCGTAATTCATAAAATCCATAAGATCGGGAACTACCGCTTCCGCGCCTTCCTTTTCCAATAATTGCACGAGGTAGTTATTGGCAAGAGGCATATATTTTACCAAAATCTCGCCAACGATACCGACTTTTGGCTTCACTAGGCTCTCGTCTATCTCAAAATTATCAAACTCGTCAACAATGCCCTCACACACCTTCTTAAACGAATATTTGGTCTTGGGATTAGTAAGCGAATCGATACAAATCTCGTTCCATTTTTTATGTAATGCGTTTGCTGTGCCCTTCTCCTTTTCGTACGGTCTAACCCTATATAGACAGCGCATCAAAAGATCTCCGTACACAATGGCTTTCGCCGCGCTTAAAAATAGTGAGGGAGAAAGCGAGAAGCCCTCGTTTTTCTCCATACCGTTAAAGTTTAGCGAGATTACGGGAACGTGCGGTAAACCTGCTTTTTCGAGCGCTCTACGAATAAAGGCTACGTAATTGCTTGCTCTGCAACATCCGCCCGTCTGGCTCATCATAATAGCAAGCTTGTCAGTGTCGTACTTGCCCGACAATACCGCGTCCATAATCTGACCTATAGTCACTATGGACGGGTAACACGCGTCGTTATTAACGTACCGCAAACCCACGTCCACAGCGCCCCTGTTATCGTTGTCAAGAACGACGATATTATACCCTGCATTCCTGAATACCGGCTCTAAAATATCGAAGTGAATGGGGCTCATTTGCGGAGCAATTATTGTATACTGCGCCTCTTTCATCTTTTTGGTATACTCCGCTCTGTTGTAAACGGGGGATACGTAGCTTGGCTTAACGTTCTTTTCCCTGCGCATATTCATGGCGGAGATAAGCGAACGGATACGGATACGCGCCGCACCGAGGTTGTTTACCTCGTCTATTTTAAGCACGGTATAAAGCTTGTTGCTCTTCTCTAAAATCTCACAAACCTGATCGGTGGTAACCGCGTCAAGACCGCAACCGAAAGAGTTAAGCTGAATAAGCTCCATGTCGTCGCGCTTTGCCACAAACTCCGCCGCATTGTAAAGCCTTGAGTGGAATACCCACTGATCGACAACTCTGAGCGGACGGGAAGGCTCGAAGTCTATAGGTAAGCTATCCTCTGTAAATACGTCGAATCCGTATGATGCGATAAGCTCGGGAATACCGTGGTTTATCTCGGGATCAACGTGGTACGGACGACCTGCAAGCACTATGGCTCTGCCACCCTTCTTTTCCATTTGCTTGAGTATTCTTGCGCCTTCTCTTACTATATCGCCCTTTGCATCGAGCTGTTCCACCCAAGCCTTAGCAACCGCGTTTTCGGTTTCCTTTGCGGAAATATTCCATTCTTCTTTGCACAGCTTTATCAAACGTTTTGTCGTTGTTCCCACGTCGGTAAATGCCAAAAACGGACGTACGTATCTGACATTTTTGGTCACAAGGTCCTCTACGTTATTCTTCAAATTCTCGGGGTACGACACAACTATGGGGCAGTTAAAGCAGTTCTGCGCCTTTTCGATTTCCTGTCTTTCGTAGAATACGCAGGGGTGGAAAATGGTAGTTATGCCGTTGTTTATCAGCCATTGAACGTGACCGTGAGCAAGCTTTGCAGGGTAACACTCGGACTCGGACGGAATAGATTCCATTCCAAGCTCGTATATCTTTCTATTAGAGGGTGGCGACAGCTTAACCGCAAAACCAAGCTCGTTGAAAAAGGTTGCCCAGAACGGGAAATTTTCGTAGATATTAAGCACTCTGGGAATACCAATCACTCCGCGTTTGGGATTTTCGGGCTGATTCTTTTCGTAGCAGAACAGCCTTTCCGTCTTGAACGCGAACATGTTTTCGCCCTTTTCTACGTCGGATTTTATTCCCGAACCCTTTTCGCATCGGTTGCCCGTGATATGCTTTCTTCCGCCTTCAAAAGTATTGATAGTAAGCATACAACGGTTGGTACAACCCTTACACCTTGCGGTGGACATCGTATACGAAAAGTTTTCTATCTCGTCAAACGACAGCATTGTGCTTTGCTGTCCCTTGTAACTATCTCTCGCTATTAACGCAGCGCCAAACGCGCCCATAATTCCCGAAATATCCGGACAAACCGCCTCAACTCCTGCAATTTTTTCAAAAGCACGAAGCACAGCGTGATTGTAAAAAGTTCCGCCTTGGACAACCACGTGTTTACCGAGCTGATCGGGCGAGGTAAGCTTTATTACCTTATAAAGCGCGTTCTTGATTACGGAATATGCAAGACCTGCCGAAATATCCGACACGCTCGCGCCCTCCTTTTGCGCCTGCTTTACGTTAGAGTTCATAAAAACCGTACAGCGCGTACCCAAGTCAACGGGGCTTTGAGCAAACAGCGCCTCCTTTGCAAACTGAGAAGCTGTCATACCCAAAGACGTTGCAAAGTTCTCTATAAACGAACCGCAACCCGACGAACAAGCCTCGTTTAGCGTTACGGTATCAACAAAACCGTTACGAAGCTTTATGCACTTCATATCCTGTCCGCCTATATCCAATACGCAATCCACCTTAGGATCGAAGAACGACGCGGCTTTACTGTGCGCTACAGTTTCCACCTCGCCCTCGTCAAGACAGAACGCGGACTTTAAGAGCGCTTCACCGTAGCCCGTTGAGCACGAGCGCACGATTTTTGCGGTTTCCGGCATCAATACTTTGAGCTTCACCAACGCACCGATCGCGGTTTTTATGGGATTACCCTGATTGCTTGCGTAGAACGAATACAAAAGTCTTCCGCTACTACTGATAAGCGCAATCTTGGTGGTTGTAGAGCCTGCGTCTATTCCCAAAAAACATTCGCCCTTATACGTGGAAACATCTCCGCGTCTGAGCGTTGCCTTTTCGTGACGTGACCTAAAATCCTCATATTCCTGCTGAGAAGCAAACAACGGATCTAAGCGTTTTATCTCGCTTTCCATCTCCACTCCCTTCTCCAACGCCGTAATAAGTGACGAAAAGTCGCATACGTGTGCGTCTTTTGCCGACATTGACGCACCAAGAGCCGCAAAAAGATGTGAGTTGTCGGGGTCTATAATATGTTCATCGTCAAGCTTTAACGTGCGCACGAACGCCTTTTTCAGTTCGGTCAGAAAGTGCAACGGTCCGCCCAAAAACGCAATATGTCCACGAATAGGCCGTCCGCACGCAAGACCCGAAATGGTCTGATTTACAACGGCTTGGAATATAGACGCAGAAAGATCGGCTTTGGTTGCTCCCTCGTTTATAAGGGGCTGAATATCCGTTTTTGCAAAAACTCCGCAACGCGCGGCAATAGGATAGATTTCTCTATAATTTTTAGCGTACTCGTTAAGCCCTTGCGCATCCGTTTGCAGTAGCGACGCCATCTGATCGATAAACGAGCCCGTTCCGCCTGCACAAACGCCGTTCATTCGCTCTTCTACGCCGTTGTCAAAATAGATAATCTTAGCGTCCTCACCACCCAGTTCTATCGCAACGTCCGTCTTTGGCGCAACCTCACGAATGGCGGAAGTGGTGGCAACAACCTCTTGTACAAAGTCGAGCTTAAGCGCTTTTGCCAATCCTATACCGCCCGAGCCCGTAATTTTTATACGTAAAGAACACTCTCCAAGCATCTCCCTTGCATCTTTTAACAGGGCAAGCAGAGTTTGTTGAGTGTGAGAACGGTGGCGCTCGTATTTCCCGAACACGATCGAACCGTTGTGTGTAATAACAAGTTTTACGGTTGTAGATCCAACGTCTATTCCTGCGCAGTATTCTTTCATGGCTTCTCCTTGGTTTATATCGCTATTTTTTATTATAGCACGAAATTTGCATTTTCGTCTATATCTTTTTCAACAAAATTTGCATTTTCACATAATTTTTACTTTTTCTTTACCGTTTTAAGCAAAAATTTGCATAACGCTATTGACAAATGCAAATAATTATTATATAATTACACCCCAAGGCATTTGAGCTTGACTGCATTATTTGGATGCGTTTCGTTAATTAAAAGCGTTCCGTTTAGATTAAGTAACGATAAAACAAAGCCAAATTGCAACAACTTGAGCGTTGGATTGTGCATATCTTGATATGGGGATGTACAGGTTTCGACAGCGCGGGAAGTGGATCGAAAAGCACGTGGCAGGGTCGGCTGCCTTATCAACGCAAACAAATCAAACGCAAAATCAAATACAGCTTACGCTGTAGCTGCGTAATTTACACGCAGTCGCTCCCTGTTATCGAACTGTCGTTTAACAACGGAGTGTCATCTTTAGACAGTCAACCTTCGTTTTAGTTTGTTCGCTATCGCGAAAGCCTCTTAGAACATCGGGTTCAAAACGTCCGTCATCCGTCGTCAGAACCTTAAACCTTACGGCTGACTAAACGTGTAGAAAGCGGTTTGTAACCCACGTTGGAAAGGAGTTCGATTCTCCTCATCTCCACCAAACAAAACACCACCTATTGGGGGTGGTGCTTTATTTTGCGAGCGAGGTGTCTGGAGAATTGTTCACTGTTTCGGTTAAATATATCTAAGGCTTGATGATTACTATTCTTGATTGTTCTTATCTTGCTCGTCTTTCCTCTTTCCCGAAAAGTGTTCGCGGTGTACCAAGGGTTGCTTGCAACCTGCCTTCTCCTCATCTCCACCATTTAATAGCTTCATCCCATTTTTTCTTTTCTGTTTTTTCACCCTCAATCCATCCTGCAAGCATTAGATATTATTGGTGCTAAAGCAGGTAAAACATTGTCTGAAATAAGGAGTAATATAGAATGAAAATTATTTACGGATTAAAGAACGGCGCTCTTTTGCAACGGGATGAAAATAACGTTTGTAAATGCTTTTTTAAGGCTCAAACAAATGGTATGCTTAATGTCTCGGTCGGCAAAGTTATAAAAAAAGAAGGAGACATATATGAGTTGTCGGGCATTCCAATTGGCGGTCCGTATTCGTTTACTATATTTGACGAGCAGAGCACAATAGAGATTAAAGATATTTACGTTGGTGATCTTTGGTTATTAGGCGGACAATCTAATATGGAGGGGGCGGGCAAACTTCGAGCGGATCAAATTCTTTACGATGAAAATCCAATGGAAAGTGTTCGCGCTTACTATATGAATGAAACATGGGCTCCAGCAAAATCTCAACTCCACCAACTTTGGGAATCAATCGACAAATGTATTTCGGATATTTATCGCAAAAATAGAAAAGAAGGTCCATGGGGAGCAGAATATCCCGATAGCCAAAATAACGGAGTTGGACCGGGTCTTTATTTTGCGTTGGAAATGCAAAAAAGAAAAGGTGTACCGCAAGGTGTAATTCCCTGTGCTGTTGGTGGCTCATCGCTTGGACACTGGAATCCATATGGAATAGATAATTATTACACGGCGGCAAGACGACGTTTTTATGAATGCGGAGGGAATGTTAAAGGCGTATTTTGGTATCAAGGCGAAGCACAATGCTTTGAGCAAGGCTGCGCAAGTTTTGTTTCAGATATGAGAGCTTTGATAAATGGTATGCGTAAAGATTTTAATAATCCTCAGCTCCCCTTTGTGCAAGTGCAAATTAATAAGTATCATGCAGGAATAATAGATAACGATAAATATTGGACAAAGATAAGAGAGTATCAAAGAACATTAGATCAAAAAATCTCTAATATAGCAACGGTATACTCCAATGATTGCGAATTGGATGATTTGATTCATTTGTCTAGTGAGTCGCAGATAAAAATAGGACAACGTGCGGCGGAAGCAATGGATGCTTTGACGGGAGGAAATGGAAACCCATCGCCTCAATTCGATGGGTTTGAAATTGTAACGGACGATTATATTCCATTTCGTATTAATGTAAAAGTGCATTTTAAAAATGTTGTCGGTATGTTGCAATCTTCTGGTTATCCATATGGCTTTGTATTGTTGGAAAAGGAAGACGAACCTATCCGAGAAATCGCCAGAGTCTTTTTAGAAGGAAATATTGCTCGATTAAAAGTCGAAATTGATCCTAAAAAGATAGAAAATTATTATGTTTGTTTTGCTTGGGGCAATACTTATTATTGTAATATTTTCGATAAAGCAGGCAGACCAATCCCAGGGTTTGGCCCTTTAAAAATTAAAGATTATTTGAAGAATTAAAGGTGAAATACAATGAAGGAAAGTATTTTTAACAAGGGGATATCTCTTGAAAGCGATACATACTATAAGGCAACGGAAAATAGATATGATATTTACTTGGCTGATTGTATTAAATCGGAAAATGAAAAATATTTTTCTTATACAAGAAAAAAATTCGCTGAACACTATATCGGATTTTTCTTGAAAGATCTTAAAAATGTAACACTTGATTTTCAAGGAGCAACAATTGTTTTTCATGGTCGGATTGTTCCTTTTATTCTGGATAATTGCGAAAATATAAAACTTATCAATTTTCAGATTGATTACGACAGACCCTTTTATACGCAAGCACGTGTATTCGAATGTAATTCAAAACAGATGAAAATTAAAATTGATCCGGGCTTTGATTATCGTGTCGAAGATGGATATTTATATGCAGTAGGCGATTCTTGGGAGAAGAAATTAAATAGAAACGACTGTTTACTTTGGCTATTTGATAGAACCGGAAAGAAAGAATATCCGATAATTTTATCTTTGTTCGGACCTGAAATTTTTCCGAACGAGAATCCACCAATGCCGATTGGACAAATATTTGTGGAACAAGAAGATGAATATCTTATTTTGAATGGTGATTTTCCTCAATCATGGGAATGCAATGATGGCAACAATAGTCTTGTGTTTACTCATGAGGTTCGAGATAAATGTACCATTACCTTTGTAGATTGTAAAAACATATATATAGAAAATTTCATTTTACTTTATGGCGCGGCTTATGCGTTAATGGGCATGCATAGTGAAAATATCTATATTGACAACTTCAGTTTGTATATGGATTATGAAGGAAATGGTCGTCTGGTAACGAACAATGCAGATGCAGTTCATTTGTTTAACTGTAAAGGCGATTTTGTATTAAAGAACTCTCACATGGAAGGGATGTTAGATGATACAGTAAACATCCATAATAATTATTTGATTGTAGAATCTGTTCAAAACAAAACGTTAATTTGTAAATCGAGAACGGCTACCGCTGATTTATTGTGTCCATTGTTTGAAAGAGGTGACAATATTGCAATTTATCGAGGGAAAACACAGGAGTTGAAGAACACATATAAAATCGAAAATGTAATCCTTGATAAAGAAAAGAATTTATTTAGATATGAGTTAAATGATGTTCTTGTTGGCATAGAACAAGGAGACGTTATAGAAAATTTATCGGGACATCCAATTGTTTTAATTGAAAATTGTACATTTGGACGTTTTCGTGGCACAATGAGATTGCAAAGCCGAAACAAAACAATAGTTCGAAATTGTGAGTTTAGAAATAAAGGTAAGTCTATTATTTTCACAGGCGATACAACCTATTGGTTTGAATCGGGGCCTGTTAATAACTTTTTATTTGAAGGCTGTAAATTTTATTATACAGAGATGGGACCACGTATTTGTTTTTATGGTGACGTAGAGTTCACGTCTGTTGAACCATTTTATCACAAAAATATAACTGTTCAAAATTGTTACTTTGATTGCGGGATTATTGCAAGTTTAAATCATGTTGATGGTTTTACTTTCAAAAATAATATGTCCAATGGTGTAATGCGATTAAGTGTACAGAACAGCGATAATATAATCTTTGATCAAAATTTAGTTGTTGAATACAAATAACTAATAACTGCTTTTGTTGATAAGTATAGCGAAAGGATAAATTAGCTTGTTTAGGCGACTCTATTACCGAGGGGATTGGTGTATCGGTTGGGGAACGTTATTTTGATTATCTGTGCACATTACTGGGCATCCAAAGTTTCTTACGGCTGACTAAACGTGTAGAAAGCGGTTTGTAACCCACGTTGGAAAGGAGTTCGCGGTGTACCAAGGGTTGCTTGCAACCTGCCTTCTCCTCATCTCCACCAAATTAAGTGGACGGCATAATTACTGCCCACTTTTTTATATTTTAGGACAAAAACGAACAAAAAATCAACGGCTACTTACAAATACAGCAACCGTTGACTTTTTATTTGTTTAGATTAGATGTTTTAATACAAATTATTTTGTATTAATTAAACTTGGGATAACCGTTATTATAATTCCAACCAAACGTTGTACAATACGTTTTACCAGCAGCAATACTTGCCAAATCATAACACTCAGAAACACTCTTTCCGCTATTATTTGCTACGAAAACAGAATTTGTTGGGAAAGATTTATCTTCATCACGACCTGCTTCACAAGAATAAGACGTAGTATTATTATAAGTCAAACATCTGGATATCTGAACGTCAGATCTACCAGCAATTTCTCCAACCTCACCAACAACTTTGCCATACCATTTATTAAAAATATTATCAGACCAGCCACATCTTGGTTTTACATGCAAATAAGAGTTATTATATGCATAAACATTGTTTAGTGTTCCACCAGAAATATATCCAACCACAGCACCGACTCTTGCATATGCAATTGCGTGTTTTACTTTTGTCTCACCGTAAACAGATGTAGACATTACTGCACACTCAGTAATCGTTCCCGAACTGCGTCCGCACAATCCTCCCGCATTAACTCTACGATCCTTATCCTCGTCCTCTCCTCCTCTGGCAGATACAGAACAATTTTGGATATATACGTTAGAAATTGTACCTCTGTTTTCACCGCACAGTATACCCACGTACATATGTGTCAAATTAGATCCGTTCCCACCATTTTCTTTAGAACAGAAATTAATATTCACGCTACAATTCTTCATATAAAGGTTTTTAATCGTACCTGTATTTACCTTAAATAAACCGTACTGCTCTGTTGCCTGAGCGGTTCCTGACGTTATTGAAATCTTAAACCCGATAATAGCTTTTCCGTTACCGTCAAGAATTCCGCTAAAGGACGAAATAGCAGAACGGGTTCCCGAAAGTTGGATATCCGATACAAGAGCATACTTACCGGCAGTATTTGTCAATGCAAGTCCTGTGGAATGATCCAGATACGTATAATCAGTCTTTTCTTTAATCCAGCGTGCTGTTAGTGTATGAGCATTAGTTGCAAGCAGATACGTTTGACTACTAACCTTAGTATCACCGTAATACCATCCATCAAATTTATAATATGGGCTTGTAGGTGTAGGAAGCCTGTCATAAGTTGTTCCGTATATATCCTCATAAGTTTCGGTATTTACCTCTGAAATCCAGAATTTACTGATTTTAGCTTCCGTACCGGTATCGTTATCCAAACGAATAGAATAGTATCCGCTAGCACTTACAGTAATTGTTGCATGGTCGTTTATTCCGCCAAAACAAACTGACTGTGTTTCGTTATATGCTTCGTTTATTGCATAGAACATTTGCACAGCATTCGTCTTGGTACTGTTTACGGTCATATGAACGTAATACGTCTTGCCCGCAGTCATATAAACCTTATAGCCTATCGTTGCATACGGATCCGATGCACTTGTAATTTGATGCGTGTAAACTTGCGTTGTTGGATTATATGTAATATTAGCATTGTGTCCAGAGTAAGTTATATTTGCAAGAGGTTGCTGCAAAAGTCCACCGCCGCCTTCTTTACCTAAATCAAACGAGACAGCATACTTAATTCCTTCCCAATGTGCGTACAACGTGTGATTGCTTGCTGTTGTTACCTTAGTTGCTGAAGTAACCTTAGTTCCGCCTGTTTTTGCCGTATACCAACCGTTAAACGTGAATCCCGTTCTTGTAGGTGTAGGAAGCGTATCATATGTAGTACCAAATACTACCTTTTTACTTGTTGTTGTACAACTTCCTCCATTTGGATCAAATGTTACTGTATAAGTATTTGCTGTACAAGCCGTAAATGATTTTGTTGCCGTTAAGTTCGTATGGTTTGCTGTAAAGTTACTACCGTTCACCACAAGCTGTCCATAATACGTCTGCGGTCTTGTATATCCCGTATTTGCTTCTATTCTCCAGTATACCGTAGAATCATACGCTGCACTAAGGGTTGTTGAACCACCGCTTGTTGTAATCTGACTTGTTGACCAGTACACCTTTCCATTTGCCGACGTTCCACTTACAGTATAAGTTTTAGCGATCCACTGTGCATACAAAGTATGATTACTTGCGGTAGTAACCTTTGTTGTTGAAGCAACCTTAGTTCCGCCTGTTTTTGCCGTATACCAACCATTAAACGTATAGCCTGTTCTTGTGGGTGAATCTAACGTTTCGTATGTTGAATTAAATGTTACTGATTTAGGTGAAATAGTATTGCCCCCATTTGAATTAAACGTTACCGTATAGGTATTTGCAGTACAAGCTGTAAACGTCTTTGTTGCCGTTAAGCTCGTATGGTTTGCTGTAAAGTTACTACCGTTCACCACAAGCTGTCCATAGTAAGCCTGCGGTCTTGTATATCCCGTATTTGCTTCTATTCTCCAGTATACCGTAGAGTCATAATTTGCTTTAAGACTCGCAGTGCCTCCGCTTGTTGTAATCTGGCTTGTTGACCAATATACTTTTCCGTTTGCTGAAGTTCCGCTTACCGTATATGTTTTTGCTACCCACTGCGCATATAACGTGTGATTGCTTGCGGTTGTAACTTTAGTTGTTGAAGTAACTTTACTTCCTCCTGTTTGTGCTGTGTACCATCCGTTAAACGTATAGCCTGTTCTTGTGGGCGTAGATAACGTTCCGTACGTTGAAGCAAACGTTACCGTTTTATTTGAAACAGTATTTCCTCCATTTGAATTAAACGTTACCGTATAATTATTTGCTGTACAAGCACTTAACGTCTTTATTGCTGTTAAGCCCGTATGGTTTGCCGTAAAGTTATTGCCGTTTAACACAAGCTGTCCATAGTACGTCTGCGGTCTTGTATAGCCCGTATTTGCTTCTATTCTCCAATATACCGTAGAATCGTACGTAGCTGTAATACTTGTAGAGCCATCACTTGTCGTGATCTGACTTGTTGACCAATATACTTTTCCGTTTGCTGAAGTTCCGCTTACCGTATAGGCATTTGCAGTCCACTGTGCATACAAGGTATGATTACTTGCGGTTGTAACCTTTGTTGTTGAAGAAACTTTACTTCCTCCTGTTTGTGCTGTGTACCATCCGTTAAACGTATAGCCCGTTCTTGTGGGAGTAGGTAGCGTTCCGTATGTTGAAGCAAACGTTACTGGTTTAGGTGAAATAGTATTGCCCCCATTCGAATCAAACGTTACCGTATAAGTATTTGCAGCCCATTGTGCATAAAGATCTATTTTCTCTTGATCCTCTAATAAATTATTAATCTTTTCTCTAAATGAATACTCCGTTCCAAGACCATCACTTTGAGTGTTCCATTTAACAAGATTGTACCCGTCTCTAACAAATACATGCTCCAAATACTCATCCTTATCCCTTTCCATTTGTACTGTCGCAATCTTATCGTCTTCAAAATTCGAATGATATGTAATAGTATAATATGCGTTACTCCATAAAGCATATAAATTGAAAGTCTCTCCATTATTATTTGGAATTAATTTACTACCGGGCAACTCATTTCCGCTTCCTTTATAAATAACAACCTCATCATCAGGATTCCTTAGCCATCCTGTGCATGAAAATCCAGGTTTAGAGTAGCTGCTCCTTCTTATATAAGAATTTTTATCGCCATACTTATGAGTCGAATATTCTGCTGCAGGTTCTGTCATATTACCATCTACCCAGTAGAAAATTGTATATTCATATCCTTCCCATTGAGCAAAAAGCTCTATCGTTTTATTATCTTCAGATATCCAATTATTTACTTCTTGCTCATCATTATGAAATGTTCCGTCTTTCTCTTTCCATCCGGTAAACTTATATCCTGCTCTTGTAAATTTGTTTTCAGACAGTACACCAACCTGATCATAAGTATATGTTTCACTCTCCATTACGCCATCAACATCATTGATATTATCGGTATTAGCATTGTATTTTATACAATAAGTTATAGGCGTCCACTGAGCATACAATACAACTTCCGCACCGTCTTCTTTAGTTAAGTTTTTGATTTTTGCCTGATTTCCATAAGCTATTCCACGTCCATCCGGCATCATATTCCAACCATTAAAGATATAGCCAACAACCGTAAGTTCATTATCCTTAAGGGAAACTTCTGTATCATACTTTACAACCTGCTCGAGCATATATCCCGATACTACACTATTAGACTTAGGCTTGTTCGTATTAAACTGTATAGTATACTTATTAGGTGTCCAAATAGCATACAACTGATAAACTTCTTTGTCGTGTGCCAAGCCTTGAACTTTTGCTTCATCTTGATAAACAACCTCTCCATTAGGTTTATTGGACCAGCCTTTAAATTCCCAACCTTCTATCTGATAACCAACGGGTGCTAAATTCCTCTCATCTACATATTCAAATTTAGAATTTTCCATTTCTCCTGAACATTTAGATGCGTTGCTCGGGAAATCTGCATTATACTGCACCTCATATACTTCGGGCTCCCACTGAGCATACAATACAACTTCACCATTATTAACATCAGTTAAGTTCTTGATTTTAGCTAAGTCTTCATAAGATTCACCGCTTCCGTCTTTCTTAGTATTCCAGCCGATAAAATTATAACCGGCAATAGAGAAAAGGTTCTCACTAATATTTACTTCCGTATCATACAATACGGACTGCACAGACATCTCTGCCACTCCGTTTACAATACTGTCATTTTTAGGTCTATTTAAATTAAATTTTATCGTGTATTCATTCTGCTCCCATATTGCATACAAAACATACGTCTTACCGGTTTTAGCAAGGCCTTTAACCATCTCTCCGTCCTTGAAAATACGATCTTCCTCCTTATTTTTCCAACCCAAAAAGTGCCAGCCTTTTATCTGATAGCCAATAGGAGCTAAAGATTCTTCCTTAAGGTATTCAAACTCGGATTTCTCCATAGTACCTGAACATTCAGAAGATGCATTTTCAGGCACATTAGCATTATACTCGACATAATAAATTTCCGTCCAACGAGCATATAATACTTGTTTTTTAAGGTCTTTTCTGTAAACAACGGGATCTCCAGTCTTTACAGGCTTATCATTATCTTTAATTTCAAAGCTATAATACCAGCCGTCAAATCTATATCCGGGACGCGTGGGAACAGATAACTCTGGATATTTGCCTCTTACAAAAGTATTTGTTTCTTCATTATACCCCGTAAACGCTTGTACGGTAATAGTTCCTAATTCCGCACTTCCGTCATTTGTATTAAGATAAACCTCAAACTGATTGCTCAAAAGCTCGTTAACGTTATTACCGGCAAGGAATTGAAGCATCATTACCAAATCATTTATAGCAACATTACCTGTTAAATCTACGTTTGCAAAATACACACTAAAGTTATACTCTGTAACAAACTCTTTAAGTTTTGCATTATCACCTGTATGCTTTATTGAAAGATATCTGGTAAGAAGAACGGTGTCAAGCATATCAAATACGTTATCATTATTAACGTCTCCGGGGAGATGATCAACAGCCGTGATACAACCACCCATTGTTATCATTTCGATAATGTTTGCGTGCTCATCTGTAAACTGCTCTCTTGTGTATGCAATATCTATATTATACTTCTCCATAGGAGGAGCATCTTGAGGAATCTTGAATATTAACTTAAGTAAGTTTCCATCGCCTGTATGTGCCTTTGCACTTGCCGCAACAAAACCCAACACTCCGTTTGACGAATGTGCCACGTTAAACGTTTGAGACGCCTCCAATATTTCGCCTTTTTCCGCTCTGACAAATTCCAATCTTTTATCAAACTCAATGCGGAAAGATACTCCGGTAATTCCGGGGTTTTCGAAAATTTTAACATAAACAGGTATCTCATCCTGTCTTCCTCTGATTCCGTAAGAATTACCTACTACAACTCTTGAAACTGTCACTTCGGTATTTTTCTCAACAATAATAGGTTCTTGATCACACGTTGTGCACTTATAAACAATGCAACTGTCATTTTCTACACTTATAAATTCGTGAGCGCTTGCCTGTTCATCACAAACGATACATTTATGTTTGCTCTTATCTATGGTTTCGAACGTATGCTCTTTTGCCGGTATTACACTACCTTCCTCGATAAGCTCATTGCACGAATTACACCATTTGTCGCCCGTATAACCCGTATCTGCATTTCCATTCTCATCTCTATCGCAAGACGCCTCTTTTTTGTTGTCAATCCTGATATCGTGAGGCAATTCTTCCGTCCAAGAATCTTCTATAACCTGCTTCTCTTCGCATTTTGAACATACTTTATAACTGTATCCTTTTGTTGTGCAGGTAGGCTGAACAGTTTTTGCTTCCCCCCAACTATGCTCGCAATATACGCTAACATTGTACGTTGTGCTAACACCCTTGTACGTTAATGTTATAATTGTAGGATTGCTATCTTGAGTATATTTAGGAGTAATATCGATTTGAGAAATATCTGTAATTTTTTCCGAACTTCCATCTTCCCATACAATCTCAAACTCTCCACCCTCAAGAGATATTTCCTCATCTTCTGAGTCGTAATGAGTTTTAGGATATTTAGTTATATTCAAAGATTTAGGCTTTACTGCATTTATATAAATAGGAATATCTACTGTCAATATTTCATACTTACCCTGTATATCTGCACCGGCTAAAAGTGTTACAAGCCCATTTTTTCCTGCGGTTTTATCCGAAATTAACGAATCAAAACCATAATATCCCAAAATATCATAGCCCTCAAGTTCTTTTCCGTTAACCTTAATTTTCAAACCTTCAGTTGCTAAGAAATCTTCGTCATACTCATACGATAGGGTTTGCTTACCTGTTTCTTTATACTCATAATCTAAAATATAGTTAGCTTTACTTTGGAAAACTATATCCTCTTTAGAAGCCGTTAAAAGTGTGAAATTATTACCACCCAAAACCGCCGAGCAAACATACTTTCCTTCAGCTTCTTTGCAACGTTTTTCACTATTATTAGAATTCTTTTCGGCAGTTATAGAAACGTCATCTGATACGTATACTTGCTGCACGTTATTTCCAAGGTAAACATATGAACCATTTTCCGAACGCCAACTATCTACATCTGATCTTCCCAATATTCCTGCCACTTGAACAGTAATATACGGGTATGCTTGATGCCATAAATCATAATCATCTTCAGTTTTAGCATAACCATAAAGAACCGATTTCTTAACAGCACATTTTTCAACTTTAGCAGAGGTTCCGATATTACCAACTATTCCTCCAACATAAAGGTTATTGTGATTATATTCGTCATTTTTGTTTGAAATATTTCGATAAACATTACCGTCTACCCTTGTTGAAACAACACTGCATTCATAAATTTTGCCAGAACCATACTCATAACCAACAATACCACCAATATAAGTATCTAAGTGCCCATCGCTACTTTCCGTGCTTCTTTTGATTTTAATTTCGCTATCTTTTATATGACAGTTTTCAATCAAACCTTCACTCTCTGCACTTATTCCTCCAACACAATTTAATTCCAACCCGTCAATATTACCATCCGTAAAAGATTCGTTAACTATCGTAAGATTTTTCACTATACCCGAACTGGCTATTTTCATAAATAGTCCCGAACCTTTATTTGTTGACTGCAACTTTAGATTCTTTATTGCATAGCCATTACCGTCAAGCACATTTTGAAAAGCACCTGTTCCATATCCTAACGGATAAATTGTTTGATTATTAAAATCCAAATCGTCAATAAGTTTATAATAAATCTTTTTATCATTATCTTTTAAACTCATATTTAGTTCCATAGATATCAGCTGCATTTGAGCTGCATCACTAATAAGATATGGATGCTGCGCAGTTCCGTTACCACCGCTAAACTTATCTGAAGGATTGTTTGGCTTAAAATTAATAGTAGCTGTTTCTATTTTATTCTCATCTCTAACTTCTCCATAATACATGCTTACAGTAGCGATAGTCGATGGCATAATAAAACTTCCGTCAATTATCTCCCCGTTAAGCGTATACATTATTTTTTGAGGATCAATAAAAGCAAGCTCTGAACAAATCTCATCACTAAATTTATTCATATAAACAGTTTGTCCTGGCTTTACAGCTCCAAAATCAGACTGTTCATCATTTATTACTTCAAAAATTTCGCCATAATTATTTTTCACCATGTAAGAATTGTTATAATTAAAAATATACGCTATGTCTTCGAGTATTTGATTTCCAACCATATCATCTCTACTCTCAGAGTTTAAAAAGGAAAGTTCCAATTCTATTTCTTCTCTATCAACACTGAATGTATTCCCTGCATTATCTGTATACGTAAAAGTATCTGTACCATTTTCCATCATTCTCATTAAAAAATACGTACAGCAGTCAATCAATTTAGCTTCGGCATCAATTAAAGTTTGGTGTAAATCGAAAATAAATTTTAATGCTATCCATTCGGCAGAATCATCATTAGAAACTCCATTATTATTTTTTAATATCCAAGTATAATAATCTCTTTGAATAGTATTTTGTCTGCTTTCGTTACCAAGAATATAATCACGTAAAATATTTACGTAATCTTTTCTTTCCGCCTTATCAACAGTCGTTAACGCTTGATAAATATCTACCCAACATTCGTCAATTTTTTTATCGGAACTTCCTTTTTGTTTATAATAAGATAATTTACCAACGTAAGCTGTTCCATAGTTATAATTTTTTACATCATAGGGTTCGTATAAGTAATTTTTTAGTAAACTGTAGTCAAAATTACCTTCGCCACTCGAGAAAAAGCTATAAATGCGCTGACCTGCATTTTCAGCTTTCATCTCTTCCTTTAATTCGCCAATAGCGGCTGTAATTTCTTCAGTTATTTTATTAGAAAGTTCGCCAATATCGTTTCTAATTTCTTCTATCTGTTTCTTATTTTCCTCAAACTTTTCTTCAAGAAGCTTAATTGCAGGATCGGGCTCTTCGCCTTTAATCAAATCTAAAACAGGTCCCGCTATGCCAGAAATAGCCGCTCCCCACGGACCACATAATCCCACTATATCAAAAATACAATCTGCAACCTCAAAACTAATTTCTTTCGAATCAGGATTTTCTACAGTACCGCCTTTTATCAATTCTGTAATTATAGTTGAGATCGCTGTTGCCGTTTCTTTAGTGTTTTTATCATCCCATTTCTTTGGCGTAAATCCTTCTTTTATTTTTCCCCCAACTTCCTTAATAGAATCTGAAAACTTTTTTCCCGAAGAATTGTTTGTAAAATGATTTTGAGCAGCGTTGACCGTATAAACACTCGGATCTTTAGCTTTTAACATTGTTGTCGCGCTAATTGAAAACAAGGTTGTAAAAAGCATAACTGCAATTACAATTTTAATAAAAAAGTTCTTTTTCATTTTTTATCTCCTTATTGGTTAACAACCACGTAACCGGAAATTATAACCGGTGTTATTTTCTCTATTGAAGACGTAATTACATACGTACTATCCAAAATGTCAACTAAATATTTACCACTGCCGCCCTTATTTAATGTAAAGTTAAACGTTACCATTGTGTCGTTAGTAATTCCGCTATCTTTAGTCCATCTGAACGTATACAAACCTTCGTTATTTAATTTTGACTCATAATATTCAGTACCGTCTTCTGTTTTGTTTCCGTCAACGTTAATTTCCGGAAGTCCACCGTTTAGAAGTTCGGGAGATAATTGAACGTCAAGGCTTATTCCGCAAGGTTTATTGCCGTTTGCTACGTAAATATTTAACTCAACATTTACGTTTGTTGCTGTTTTTACCATAACACTTTCGGCTACCACTATAACGTCTGTAATTTTTTCTCCATACACAGCAACTATCGTTTTATCAGAAGTTATATTGTCAAATGAGTCACTCCATCTTGTAAAATAATAGCCGTTAAAATGTTCATAACCATACAGTTCGTTTTTGTCCCCGATATGGAAATATTTATCGTCAACGTTTGGAGCTACCGTTGCATAACCGTGTTTTACTTTTTTTGTTTCAATTACGATTCCCGTTGGAGTTGTGAACGTAACCTCATACTCGTTGATTTCATACTTCGCATTTACAGTTGTATGACTTGTAATATTGCTGAAGTCTTTGTCCCAACCAACAAATTTATATCCCTCACGTAAAGGATTTGAAGGTGTTTGAGCAGACTCGCCGATTACTACGTTCTGACTGTCAATCAACGATCCATCGTAGTCGATAAACGCTACTCTGCAAGTCTGTACGTACTGTGCTGTAACCCTTATATCTTCCGTAATATTATTAAAATCCGTTACGTCCCACCCTGTAAATTTATAATCCATTCTGGTGGGGGCTTCGGGAATATTAGTTACATCTCCACCCTTAACAATGTATTCCCAATAAATAGTCATTCCGTTATAATCAACAAATTCCACCTTAACGGCTTCTTCAAATTTAGCTGTTATTTCCAAATCCTGCGATACGTTTTCATAAGACTTGTCCCAACCCACAAATAAATAGCCGGCTCTTTCAGGCTCAACCGACGGAACAGCATCTTTTCCGTATTCAACAATTTGCTCCTCAATCAAAGTTCCATCATAATAGTAAAACTTTACGGAATATTTTTTTAATACAGAATTAAACACAGCCGTGTACGTTGCATTACCTTCAACTGTAACGATCTGAGGTGACCAACCGGCAAATTCATAAGAATACTGCGCGTCAGATGCCTTGGTAGGAACTGCTCCGTCGTACGTTGGAACGGTACCCTCTTTCACGTTCTCATCTATCTCCAAAACCTCATCGCCGTTTTTCCAAGTGATAGTATACAAGCTACCCTCTTTTTCATATGTCACAGAATTACTCCAGCTACTTGTTTTATAGTCAATACCATCACCTACCGCTCTAATCTTAAACGTTTGACCATCCGTAAGCTTTCTGTTTGTTACTGAATTTTCGATATACGAAAGATTGCCATCAACGCTGATTTCGAATTTGTCAGCTAAATCGTTGGCACTCCACGTGGCTGTATCCCCCACTAAAACAACAACAGGCGGATCCAATTTTCTTGGGCCACCACCACATGCTGTCAAGGTAAAAACACTGCAAAGCAATGCTAATACTACCAATAAAACAGTAATTCTTGTTTTTTTCATGATTTCCTCCTGAAAAATTATTCTTATGTTTTAATAATCCTTTAAAAAATAAAAAGGCGTCAACCGAAGCTAACGCCTAAAAAACGCAAACTCCGATAGTCGCCAAACTAATTAATCCTTATGTAATGTAGCAAATAAACGCATACTTGCCTATACGGATGGGAATTTGCATTTTTATCAAATTCTTTCGTATAAGCACATAAAACACATAATATCCCCTTATATTAAGAGGATGGTTCTGCACATTACATTATTTAATTAGTTTGGCATTTTCATTATATCACAAAAAAATAAAGTTTTTCAAGCGTTTTGTATTATATTAATTTAAAATAATAATAAACCACTATATTCTCTTGCCGGAATTGTCGTTTGTTCTTTTCTTGTATGACATAATTCTCTTTTTATGTAAGCAAATAAGATTTCAAGGCAGGAAAACGTTGAAAAAAAGAAAACCTCCACTTTGTTTTTTATACAAGCGGAGGTTTTCCTTTTGCTTTCGTTTGAATGCAGGAGCGGCACTCTATCGAAATTACATTTGAATAAACTGATTGTTTTGAGATATTTTTACGATTTTTGTTTGCAAATAATCTTCCAAACCTTTGGGATTTTTAATACCGCAAGTGTCAACGTCCCACTTTCCTACACAGTCAACAGACACGTCGCCATAATTAAAGATCTGCCCCATCAAAGTCTTGCTTACGGACGTTCCGGTAACCCCCATAAACACTACCTGCTTCTTGCTTTTGTTGATAAGACCGCTGTACGTAATAATCTTATCATCATAAAACTCAACTCTGTACTGCTTTACCGTGATAATTCTAAAAATAAGTATAATAAGAGGAATAATCAACACACACCCTACAATCCACCAAAAAGACAAAACGGTACAAACGCTTTTTCTTGCTACATAATTCGGTTCCATAATTTTCTCCTTAAAATAAAGTTTTTTTGAAACGCACTTATGCTCCTATAAAAAAAGTGCGCCAACCGAAATCAGCGCACAAAACACAAATTCCGGTCGTCGCCAAACAAACCATATACAGACAGGGTAACATTTTACTCATCTATACGGAACTTGTATTTATCAAATTCGATCAGATGAGTATTGGCAAAAAAGGGTAAAATAATCCCTTTAAAAAGAGAATTACCCATAATGCTGTATATTTAGTTTGTTTGGCTTTTATATAATAACACAATAACGTGTAAAAAGCAATAGTTTTGCAAGTTTTAAGATTAAATTTGCATTAAAAATTCGCATTTCCTCAAAAAAACAAACTAAATTAAAGCTTAGATTTGTGGGACTTCTCTCTTAATTTTTGTTTGTAAAATTACGAGGGAAGCATATATTAACTCGTTAGTTTTACTTCTTAAATTACCATATCGTCTTTTGGGTCTTTGAAAAAACACACGCTAAACTGTTACGTTTAACGTGTGTTTTTGTGTTGTTTTGCACTAAAAACTATGATACGTATCGGAGTTTTTGGTAAATTTACTCAACAATCTCTGCATCAACTTCTTCTACTCTGCCATCTGCAACTTCCTGCTCGATCGTGTTTTTATCTTCAGCCGTTACAACCTTTTTTGTAAACAAGGAAAGTCCGCCGTTAAGCAACGAGCTTCCGGCAATCGCGCCACCGCAAAGAAGCGCACCGAAAAAGCCTGCAAACGCAGATCCGCCCATATACACGATAAACGACGAGCCCGGTCCCATGCTTGCATTAAGCGTTGCTGTAAAGCAGATTCCGAAAATAAGCACCAAAAGTCCCAAAAGCAAGATAGTTCCGCCCGTAATAAGCTTTATGAGGTGCATAACCTTATCACTGATATTGCCGATTTTAGCAAAGATTCCATACTCTTCGATCACAAGGAACGCAAGGGCAAGGATGCCGGCAACAAAGGCAATAATAAGGAACGTGCTGTACAGCCCGATCGGGAATATCTTATCATACGTCGAAGCTTCAACCAACATCGGAGAAAAAGCGCTGTAACCGCCGGACATCTCTCCCATATCCACAACGTTTAAGCTCAGACTAAAGAACGCAATAAGCACGCCCGTCCAGGCTCCCACAATAATCCACCAAGATTTTTTCATAATATCAATCTCCTTTATTTCATACTATTCAAAACGAAACCGCTCCGTTCATTCGCCCTTCTCATATCAAGCAAATTCGCCATGTAAGCACACCTCATATCAAGCCAAAAACCGCTACGCGAGCAAGCCCACAAACTAAACAAAACCGCGCTCCGCCTCTATATAAGAATACTATACCACAAAAAAACCCAAATTACAATACTTTTCAAAATAATTTTTAAATATTTTTAGAAGAGGGGGTAGGGATTATTTTCTCATAACGTCAAGTAATTGCTGATAGGTGTTTACAACGTCGTAATGAACATTACCACCATTAAGTTTAGCAAAAAGTTTTTTAGCACACAAATTTTTAGCTACCTCTATCTCGTCCCTATGTTGCTCGCTACCTTTAGTTTCGGCAATAAAATAAATATATTTTACACTATCATCATAAAAAGCGATTGCCCAGTCCGGTGAATAATTGCCAACAGGGGTAGGTATTCTAAACATCTTAGGAAGTTTAGCGTAAACACAAACCTTATCTTCGTCACGGTCTAAGTCAATAGCAAAATTCTTTTCAATATCGCTATCAACAAGAACGTATGGTGTAACGTGCTTGTTTACCTTTACTGCCTTTTCAAAATTTACAACACCACCTAAATTGAAAATATCCGAAGTGTATGGATCTTCATCGGTAATATCATACTTAATCTCATCAATTACTAACGATGCCTTTTGTTCGTTTATTATTTTTATCACCTTGTTAATAAACTCTTCGGGATTGCTCTTGAACATAGCAAACTTAAAGGGCTGAATACCCTGCAAAATTTTAACAACCGTCTTTCTGGTAAGCGTAGTTCCTTGTGCAATCTTGCCTATAAGGTCGTAAACTGCATTAGAGCCACCCGTATTACGAAGTGTTGTAGTCTTGGTTTTGCCTTCAGTAAAGTCCAAATTATCTTTACCTTGAGAGCCTATAGTTCTAACGTAAGTAAGTTCCGTAACGTAAAGCCCATCGTCTATCGCTTTAATAGCACGAGCAATAAGTTCATCGCTATCAAAATCTACCGTATAAGCATACTTGTGATTGATATAATTCCAAAGTTTCTTAAATTCTTCTTTATAGAAGTTGTCATTAAGTGGGTTTTCAGTAATTTTAGGTTTACTTGCAGA
>JAGAPA010000043.1 GCA_017623455.1 Clostridia bacterium
AAAGATAAAATCGGAGGTAAACTCAAATGCTTAAATCTCACAATCCTTACAACGTATTATCGGAAATCATCTCTTTCGAGAACGTTCAACAAATGGGCGAAATGATTGCCTTAAAAACCTTGCGTGGTCGTTACGCTTACGCGCGTTATGCCTTGGAATGGCTCTACGTTGGTCTCGTAAAAGACTTAAACCGTAGCAACGACGCTCATCACGTATTCTCGGATGCTTACGACCTTGTGCAAACCGCCGTTTGTTTCTTATGCGAATTTGTAGGTAAAAAATTGACCGACGTTTATATGATTAAAAACGGTCAAGAAATTACGATTAAACACGCTACCTATATGTTGGTTGGTCGTAATATCGATAGAATGCGTAGACATATCGCCCGTCATTGCGATTTGGAAAATACGGACGCGCAAAATATTTCCGTGGAAATCGACTATTACGAAGAAAAAGACTACACCGAAGCAGATAACAAGATTGAGCTTCTTAATCTGAAACCTCGTGATAGAGCTGTGTTAGATTGCTATATGGCAGGTATGACTTGTAATGAAATCGCTGAATTTCTTGATATCGACCGTATAACCGTATGGCGTAGAAGAACGCGCGCGCAGGTAAAATACAAAGCGTTATTCTTCTAATACGACAAAATTTGTCGTAGACCTTTCTATCGGGGTATGATATTATGTTGTCTATCCAAGATAAAAATTTTATTAAAAATATACAAACATTTGTTCGTGTTTTGTTGACAAAGACGAACTCAAATGCTATAATAATAAAACCTTAGACCTTAGGGGCGAAAGGATTTTGCCTACTTTCACGCTCCTTAAAAGTCTTTTTTGTTTTGCTGAATGCCATATAAAGGAGGATATGAATCGACAAGAAAAACAGAGAAATTTAACAGAATTATTGCAACTTTTAGCAACCACGCCGAGCGGCGATAAATATATGCAATTCGTTTTACAATTAGCGGAAGAATCCATTACGGTGGAAACGTTGCAAAACCTTATCCGTTCGGGAAACGTCAATACTCCCCCTGCGTACAACGGGGATATTGATACAACTGAAAATAGTCCGTGTATAATAGACGAGAGTGCGGAATCCAACATTATTACATTCACGAAAAACGAGGTAAAACGTATGGACAAAACATTCAAAAAACACTTTATACTCAACGGCTATATAGCGCACGTCATCAAAAGAAAAAGCGGTAAAAACGGGTTTTACTACGAAATACGTTATCGCAGGAACGGATATAATATCCGCGCCGCGTCCGTTGATATCAACGAGGCAAAACGTATCTTTTTAGAGAAAACTCTGCCCGAAAATATCGGCAAATACCTTATCGAAAAGCAGAAATCGGGGTTCAACCTTTTGGAAGAAATCTTCGAGGAATGGCACGCCTATAAAAAAGGCACGGTGGTCGATAAGGAACATATGCGGTTTCGAGTAAACTTTATGGGTTTGCCCGAAGAAATCCGTAAAAAGCCGATAACTCAAATCCGAACGATTGACATAGACGCCATTTTGAAAGAAGTCAAGCCCCGTAAATACGAGGAACTCCGTACTCTTTTTAACGGAATTTTCAAGTATGCGGTGGCAAGCGGCATTATACAACACAATCCCGTAGCTTTAATCAAGTTCAAACGCGCCGAAAGACAATCGCGCGAGAGTTTATCCAACGGTGAAATTATAGCGTTTTTAGAGCGCATTAAAGAGCCTAAATACGATAACATCAGACAATTCGCCTACATACTCTATTTCTTTGGTTTGCGCCCCTGCGAAATTGATGAAGAAACACACCGCGAAGGTGATTTTCTTATCACTCGTAACCGTAAACGTAAAAATGGGAAAATTGAGTACAAAAAAATTCCTATACCTACGCAGGCACAGGAATTGATCGATTGGGATAAACCTTTAACGACGGATTTACATAGGCTTAAAATCAATGATATTATGAAAGAACTGCTCGCAGAAAAAACGGCGTATTGTTTACGGCATACGTTCGCGACTATTTGTCAGCAATACGTTCGTCCTGATATCGTTGATATTTGGATGGGTGATAGCCCTGACCGACTCGTCGGAAAGGTGTATACGCACTTCCCTGATGACTTCATGTACGAACAAATGCAAATGGTGAAATTTCCGTTGCCTCAAACGGCATAAAATAACGGATTTTACACCCCAAATTACACCCCAAAGGTAGTAATTACCGCAAATTTCAATGCATAAATCTATCATTTATACAAGAAAAATGAGCTTTTATGCATTGATTTTTGCATAAAAACTCATTTTGGTGGGCAGAGGTGGATTCGAACCACCGAAGTCGAAGACGTCAGATTTACAGTCTGATCCATTTGGCCGCTCTGGAATCTGCCCATATTTTTTTGTTTTGTTTTTGCTGTGGAGCCGGTGATTGGACTCGAACCCAC
>JAGAPA010000044.1 GCA_017623455.1 Clostridia bacterium
CAAGCCTTTCACCGCACGGGGTTGTTAAAATTGGGAGTGCGCCACCGCACCGCGCCCATCGGGGAAAACCCCATTTATTTCTCTTGCTCGGTACGCAGGCGTACACCCATTAATGTAATTCAACAAATTTAACAATCAACCGCCGTTGGTTTTTTAATATCGACAGTGGGTCTGCCCAGTATGCAGGCGTACACCCATTATTGTTATTCAACAAATTTAACAATCAATCGCCATTAGTATTTTATGTTGAGAGAGCAAACAATAAATTAGTTATTCATATTTCAGGATATCACATATCCTTAATAACGTATAGTAAAAAATAAAAAACAAAGAGGTAAGAAATGTTACAAGTATCTAACGTTTTGGTGCAGTTTGGTAGCAGAAAACTGTTCGAGGACGTAAATTTGAAGTTTACTAACGGCAACTGTTATGGGATAATCGGCGCAAACGGCGCAGGTAAGTCCACGTTTTTGCGTGTTTTGTCGGGGGATTTAGAGCCTAATAAGGGCGAGGTGTTCCTTGGTAAAAACGAGAGAATGTCCGTACTTATGCAAAATCAGGACGCGTTCGACGACGAAACTGTGCTTCGTACCGTTATGATGGGTCACAAGCGTCTTGTTCAGATTATGGACGAAAAGGACAAGCTTTACGCAAAAGAGGACTTTACTGACGAGGACGGAGTAAAGGCAGGCGAGCTTGAAACCGAATTTGCAGAGCTTAACGGTTGGGAAGCTGAGTCTGAGGCGGAAAAGCTTCTCTCCGCGCTTGATATTCCCGAGAGCGATTACTATATGCTGATGCGTGATATTGATGCAAAAAAGAAGGTTAAAATTCTTCTTGCGCAAGCGCTTTTCGGCAATCCCGACGTATTGCTTTTGGACGAGCCTACCAACAATTTGGACCTTAAGACCATTAAGTGGCTTGAGGACTATTTGATGGATTTTGAAAACACGATTATCGTAGTTTCGCACAACCGTTATTTCCTTAACAGAGTATGTACGCATATTTGCGACGTGGACTATGGAAAAATCAATATTTATTTCGGTAACTACGATTTTTGGTACCAGAGCAGTCAGCTTATGGCAAGACAGATGAAGGATCAAAACAAAAAGGCGGAGCAACGCGCTAAGGAACTTCAGGAGTTTATCGCACGTTTTGCTGCAAACGCGTCCAAGTCGCGTCAAGCAACTTCCAGAAAGAAAGAGCTTGAAAAGCTTACCATTAACGACATCAAACCCTCGTCGCGTAAGTATCCGTTTATCGAGTTTAAGTTTGAACGCCAAATCGGTAACGATATTCTTACCGTGGACGGACTTACTAAAAAAGGATATTTCGAAAACCTTTCCTTTATCCTCTCCAAAGACGATAAAGTGGGTATCGTTAGCAGAAACAGCAAGGTTGTAACCATGCTTTACGATATTTTAACAGGCAAGGAAGAGGCGGATAGCGGAACGTTTAAGTGGGGTATTACAATCAATCCCACCTACCTTCCCCAAAACAACGCGGAATTTTTCGACGGATGCTCGCTTTCCCTCGTTCAGTGGCTCGATCAGTATTCTTACGACCACTACGAAGAGTTTGTAAGAGGCTGGCTTGGAAGAATGTTGTTCTCAGGTCAAGAAGCGTTAAAGGAAGCAAAGGTGCTTTCCGGTGGCGAAAAGGTAAGATGTATGCTTGCAAAAATGATGCTCGAGGGTGGAAACTTCCTCCTTTTAGACGAGCCTACCAACCACTTAGACCTTGAAGCAATAACCGCTCTTAACACGGGACTTATTAACTTTAAGGGCAATATGCTCATAACCTCTCACGACCAAGAGCTTATGAACACCGTATGTAACCGTATTATCGAAATCGACGGTACAAAGACGTTTGATAAGCTCGTAACGTATGACGAGTACCTTACGTTAACCGACAGTAGACTATTTTAGTGCGAAGGCGCACACCCAATATTAGTTATTTAACAAAATAGAATAAATAGGTGTACATGGTACTTTTATTAAGAGGTGTCCAAAAGCTTATTAGAGCGAAGTCGGTGTGAGGGCACACTGCCAATATAGGGTTAGTATTATCTCTCAAATCAAATGTAGGTGTACGACTGCCGAATTGATATTAAGGCGAACTCTAAATATAAGGAATACTAACAAGATGTAGGGGCGATTCACGAATCGCCCGCATTTTAGAAACCCCACATACCTTTGGTTTTCCCCTTTCTTGTCATTGCGAGAAGCGAAACGACGTGGCAATCTCTTAAGGTAAATAAAGTAACAGATAAAATCAATTTTATCACAAACTCAAGTAACAATATAGGGAGTGGACCTGTCCACCGTGGCAATCTCTAGTCCAAAAACACAATCTTATAATAAAACAAAAACGGAACAAATCTGAAATGCACCCCAAAAGTTAGACAAACTTTTGGAGGTGCATTTTTTATGGCAAAAAAAGGACAAGAGTTTAAAAAGTACTCGCCAGAATTCAAATTATCTGTTATACTAGATATGCGAGAAAACCATTTAACATATACAG
>JAGAPA010000045.1 GCA_017623455.1 Clostridia bacterium
TTACATCGTCCTCCTCGAGCATTACGGAAAGGTTTCCGCCGTTTCTTTCGTCCCAGCCAAGACGGTACATATTGGCAAGAGTCGCTGTAAAATCTGTTAAAAATTTTGCTTCAAATATATTTTTCATTTTTTATTTTCTCCTATTTTTATTTGTGGGCAGACCCACTGTCATTATGGGTGTTCTGCTTCCTTTATTCTATTAATATTACTATATAATTTGGGTTTACCATATCTCCCACTTGTATTATGTGGGCAGGCCCACTGTCATTATAATTATTCTGCTTCCTCTATTCTATTGATATTATCATATAATTTGGATTTACCATATCTCCCACTTGTATTATGTGGGCAGTCCCACTGTCATTATGGGTGTGGGTGATGGATTTAGGTATATAAAGTCGTTTATAATTACAGTTCGATTGTATTTGTTCCGTCTTTGGTTACGTAGTGAATTTTTGCACCTAAGATATCCATCCATTTTCTGGTAACCGTAGTTCCGTACATTCTGCCTCGCCCTTTTTCACGGGCAATCTTACGGTCGGGAATCCACGGTGGCATTTCCGCTTCGTTGTACAGCCAGTCAGCACAACACCATAAGCACGCTTTTGGCATAATTTCAGCATCCACTTCCATTCCTACACCAGCGTGTCCGTGATGAGCCATCTGAACGATATCGGATTTGAGTAAATGTCTGCTTTCTTCAAATAATACGTCGCCACCCATCGGACCTAAATCTCCCAAAAACAGCACTGTCGTATTAGGCGTGGTAATCTTGAACACAAGCGACGAATCGTTCATAAGGTTTGCATACAATCCATCGTGATAGGTGTATATGAAATCAATTTTACACTCGTCAATCTGCATAGATTCGCCTTGCTTGACTTCGTACGCTTTATCTCCTAAAAGATGCTCGTATTTTACAAAGTCTGCAAGCGCTTCTTCCAGCTCCACGTCAAAATACGCAGGGTCGGGAACGTCTGTTTTTCCTTTTAGCTTGTCATAAGGTGGAAAATTGTAAATAACTTTTTCAACGTCGAAATCGGCAAGGTTATTCTTTTTTAACTCGCTTAGAAATCCCCACATATGATCACCGTGGGCGTGAGTTAAAATCCAAGCCGAAACGTGTCTGCCTGCAACGTATTTTTTCAGCAGTGGCATATCCTCTTCTCTTCCACCGTCAACAATAATTACGTTATCATTTTTCGTAACAAGCACGAAACTCATCATAAACTTACTTGTTTCTGTTAGTTGGTATAATAAGGTTTTATTCATTATTAACTTCCTTTATATCACCACGATATTAGGTTTATCTCTTTAGTAACACGTCGGTTTCGTACTGCTTAACTTTTTTAATCCATTCGGTAGAAGGCACGTTTTGGCGCTTAAGATACTCGTCCCAGATCTCGCCAAAGGGCGCGGTTTTGAGTTCTTCGGTAATTTGCATAACGTACGTAAAGTCGTTGTCGTTTTGCGCTTTTTTAAGTTCGTCCCACGGCGTGAGAAGAGCCATAAGGAGCGCTTTTTGCATATTTCTTGCGCCCGTTACCCACGCAGAAATTCTGTTGATGCTTGCATCGAAGTAGTCAAGACCGATAAGCACTCTGCTTTCTTGTCCGTCGCGAACGATTTCTTTTGCGATCTCTTTGAGTTCGTCGTCGAGAAGCACTACGTGGTCGCTATCCCAACGCACGGGCTTGGTTACGTGAAGCGCAACGTATGGGCAGAAAAGCAAAAGCGAAGAGATTTTGTCCGATGCGTTCTCGGTGGGGTGGAAGTGTCCGTTGTCCAAAAGACAACACTTGCCGTTCGCCATAGCATAGTTCATATAAAACTCGGCGCTACCTACCGTGTAACTTTCGAGTCCGATACCGAAAACCTTGCTTTCTAAGCTGTCTACAACGTACTTCCTATCGTACTCAACCTCAAAAATCTCGTCCAAGCTCTTTTTAAGGCGAGCACGGGGGGCAAGACGGTCGGCAGGATTATTCTTATAGCCGTCGGGAATCCAGATATTATGCAAACACGTTGTGCCAAGCTCTTTACCAAAATACTCGGCAATCTTTCTGCACTGCTTAGCGTGTCTTACCCAGTACGCTCTCGTTTCTTCGTCGGGCGAAGAAAGGGTAAGTCCGTCTTTAACCTTTGCGTGAGAGAAAAACGTGGGGTTGAAATCAAGTCCATAGCCGTGTTCTTTTGCCCAGCTTACCCAATAATCGAAATCCTCGGGCTCGATAGCATCTCTATCGTGCTTAGCATCGGATACAGCATAAGATGCGTGTAGGTTTACTCTCTTTTTGCCGGGGATAAGCGAGAACACGAAATCCAAATCCGCCTTAAGCTCGTCGGGAGTGGTTGCTTTTCCGGGATAGTTACCCGTTGTCTGTATTCCACCGTCAAGCGCTCCGGTACTGTCAAAGCCTATTACGTCGTCGCCCTGCCAACAATGCAAGGAAACGGGAATATTAGCAACTCTTTTCAGAGCTTCTTCTACGTCTACGCCAAACTCGGCGTACTTTGCTTTTGCCTCTTGAAAACTCATTTATTTATTCTCCTTTTATTATTTTTTTATAGATTGAATACTTCTCTTTCCACTCGTCTGTGTTTTCGGGATTTACCTCATAAATATCGGGGGAAAGTTTGAGCATTTCACGTGCCTGCGTGATATTGGAAATCTTTTTAAGCGCAATCATTTGAAGAGCTATATTTCCGCTTGCCGTGGCCTCCACCGGTCCGCAAATCACGCGTACGTTACACGCTGAAGCTGACATTTTGCACAAAAGCTTAGCTTGGATTCCGCCACCGAAAATATGCAA
>JAGAPA010000046.1 GCA_017623455.1 Clostridia bacterium
GCAAGTGAAGTTATCTTCGATAGTGAAGTTCACTTTGTGAGTGAAGTTTCGCCTGATGGCGAAGTGATGGGCAAACTTAACTTCACTTGTGCGTAGCACAAACTTCACTGCATAGCAACTTCACTTTCGCGGCAGCGAAAATTTCACTAACAGAAAAAGAGAGGACATTTCGGCGATAAACCGTTTTGTTCTCTCTTTCTGCTTGTATAAGGGTTTGGGTTTAGCCCATTCTGTATTTGTCCAGATAAATGCGATGCTCGCACTTAGTAGAGTTTTCAAATTCTCCGCTAAGAACATCATCCTTTTTGAACTTAGTTCTTTTTAACTTAATGGTATTGCAAGGTTACTCGCTCTTTTTTCTTGTTACACTACTCCAATCTCGTTATTACAAGCCCTGCGTTTGTAAGAGATACGTCGGTTGCGGTGGAATTGAACAAGCCTACCGTTCCTCCGTCAGCAAGTCTTATCAGCGCGGTCTTTGCTACACTTGCAGGAGTTGACGCGTCGTTTACCGTTTCGGCAACGTCTGCTACTCCGTTTATATATAGGGATAGCGCGATGGGATCGGCGCTGTCTGCAGAGTACGAAACGAGATATAACCCTGCAGGCACCGTGAACTGATTATCCGCAAACGTTATACTCGTAGTTGTAGACGAAGCGGAAAGAGCAATCGGAATTTGCGTGGACGCAGTTACCGTCTGCGCGCCTGCCGTTGCATACGCCGAATCGTTTAATCCTGCCGGTCCTTGCGGTCCTGTTGCACCCGTTGCTCCCGTAGGTCCTGCCGGTCCTTGTGGTCCTGTTGCGCCCGTAGGTCCTGCCGGTCCTTGCGGTCCTATTGCGCCCGTTGCTCCCGTAGGTCCTGCCGGTCCCTGCGGTCCTATTGCTCCTGTTGCTCCCACAGGTCCTGCCGGCCCCTGCGGTCCTATTGCACCTGTTGCACCTATTGGACCCTGAGGGCCAATGGGGCCTTGAGGGCCTACTGCTCCGGGTATGCCGGGTAAACCCTGAGGACCTCTTGCTCCCGTTGCTCCTGCCGGGCCTACAGGACCCGGTCTGCCCATAGGTCCTTGCGGACCCTGAGGGCCGGGAGGACAAAGCGTGCATGACGAAAACGGGGGATACGTATCGTGGCAATTGTGACCGCATCCGCAATTTTCGGTGTTATCACATCCGCAATTTGACGTGTTTTCACATCTGTCGTCGCAACTGTTATCACATCCGCAGCCTCTACCTCTACGTCCGTTATTTCCGTTAAAAAAACTTCTGAAATACATTATTAATAACTCCTTTGTAATCTTAAGAAACGCCGTTCCTTTCTACGGTATAGTATGCACTCAGCTGCAACAGCTGTTACAAAAAACGTTATTAAATCGAAAAAAAATATTGCAAAACAAAAAAAATTATGTTATACTTTACAAAACTAATAAATTCAATATAGGGAGAAAATTATGGACTATACAATAAGACCCCAATATCATTATACACCTAAAAAAGGCTGGGTTAACGACCCCAACGGCTTATGCTACTTTAAGGGGTATTATCACCTTTTCTATCAGCACGCACCTCACAGCGAATTTCCTTGGGGACAGCCAATGTGCTGGGGACACGCAATAACCAAGGATTTTATCACGTGGGAAGAGCTTCCCGTTGCTCTTACCCCCGACAAGCCTTATGATAAGGACGGCGTGTGGTCGGGAACTGCTATAGTAAAGGACGGCGTTCTGTACGTGTTTTACGCATCCATTATGTCGGCTAAAGACAGGTTTGACACGCAAACCGTTTCAGTTGCGTATTCTACTGACGGAGTGAACTTTGTAAAATACGAAAACAATCCCGTAATCGACCACTACCCCAAAGACGGCAGTCACGACTTCAGAGATCCCGCCCTCGTATGCGTGGACGGAACGTATTATTGCGTTATGGCAACGGGCCACGTAGAAACCAAAAAAGCAAGGCTTGTTTACTACACCAGCAAGGACTTGTTAAACTGGGAGTATTGTGGTATTATGCAGGAGTGGGATAACGGCAGATATGCAGAATGTCCGTCCATAACGTATGACGGAGAAAATCTGTTGGTAACCTGTTCCGTATGCTATCTTGACGGCAGACCGCACGAGTTTTCCGCAACGTACGGCAAGCTTGTTAACGGTAAGTTCGTTCCCGAAATCAGAACCGTTCCCGAAAAAGGTCCCGATCAGTATGCAGGACAAGTGTTTAGGGATGAAAAGGGCAGAAATATCTTTACTTCCTGGTTCCCCGGCTGGCCGTATAAAGGAATTGCAAACGGTAAAAACGCAGGCACGTTCTCTCTTCCACGTGAAATAAAGCTTGTAAACGGCAAAATTATTTCGTACCCCGTTCACGAGGTTCAACACCTTCTTAAGGACAGTGACGAGCTTGTAAAGATGACTGACGACGGCTTTATCGTAGAACGTGGTGACGTGCAAATCTACAAGCTTGACGAGAACGGAAACGTGGTAAAAGACTACGTTATGAAGCGTAATCCCTTAATTCACAAGGGCGAAATTAAGGACATAAAAATCTCAAAAGACTCATACGTATTAGAGATTTTCGTCAACGGTGGCGAAGTAAACTACAGCATACTACTGTAAAATAAATAGCATAAAAAAACAAAAGAGCAAACGGAAAAAATTACCGTTTGCTCTTTTGTTATAGCTATCTTACCAAATGAAAAGCAGCAAGCCTTTGATGAAAATTATACTAATCGTAAATAGGAAACTTTTTCATTTTTGTTCCTTGTTATTCTTCTCCTGTAATAAAGCAATATATGCCAAATATTCTGCTGTAATTTCTTCCTCCTCTCTTTTCTTTCTGATTGAAACGGCAGGTTTATTGAATAGTAACGAAACGACTTTCAATACAAAAATTGTTGAAAACTCCGAATATATAAACGTGGAATGTTCCGCTATCGGAAAAGTGTCGTTTGAAATTTTGTTTTAATATCTTATAACGCACAAAATGCACCTTCTAAAAGTATTTAACTTTTAGAAGGTGCAATTCCCAAAGCTTCTAAGATTTTCGTATTATCGGTATCTGTTTTATCGGCACTACGTGGTTGCACACCCAAAAAAATATCACGCATCCAACTTATAAATATTAAAATCCGAAAAACAACGCACTTAAATCGATATCTGCCATAAATATTGCAGCGTAAGACATTGTCAAGTGGAAAAGCGAGGTATTCCATTTAGTATCCTTACCCCATCCTTCAAAAGTTGTCGTTCCACCTTCTTTCAAAATGCGTTTCCATGCTCCGTCATCAAGCAAACACTGTTTTATAAGATCATATCGATTATTTTGCACAAGCCCCATTAAAACAGGAAATACACAGAAAAAAGAAAGAGAACTGATTTTATTTTTATCAAGCATAGATAAAAATTTCTGCTGAAAGCTATTATCGGAACAAAGGTTAAACCCATATACGAAACTATTACCCACCAGGCTTATATGCTCCGTGTTTTCGCCATCTCTAAACAAATTCTTTTGCTTATCATAAAAAGCTGCATAAAATGCAGAAAGGAGTGGATTTTCATCTCGATATTGTTCGACATTGAGAATGGAAGCAATTTTATTTGCAACACGTACCGCACTAATATAATACGCATTAATAGAAACGTGAGCTTCTTTACAAATTTGTCCCTCACGAATATCCACGTCATAACCGTGCTGAAAATTTTTCGGCCATTCTACCACACACCATTTATCGAGATTTCTCAAAAGATAATCTTCTTCATAATTACGCCGGTATGCATCAAGCAAATTGGTTATTTTTACATAATTTTGCCTTAAATATTCCTTATTACCCGTATAGTTATAATGCCATAAAACAAGATAAACCAAAATCAAAGGATACTCTGCAATTTCTTGCATAAATGAACAACACATGCAGGTAACAAGCGTATCGGTAATAAATTCCGTGGAAAAAGCATCGTCTATAAGCTTTCTTACCATAGAATCATCGTTTGTTAAAATCATGTTTGTCAAAGCAGTATAACATCCGTCGCCAAGATAAAACCCTTTTTCCCGTTCCATACAGTCTTGTATGACTTCCTGCACTCCGTATTTTTGAGTATGAACGCACAAATCCCAGATATTTCTCAGGTCTTTATTTGATGCATAATCCGGCTTTAATTGCGTTTTAAGAACAAACGGATAATGCCTTGTGCAAAAATAAACGTCAACTATTTCCACATCTACGGGAATAGTTAGCTCTGCGTACCTGAACGACTTGTAATCAAACCAATCAAGAGAACTTTCCCCATTAGACAAAAACCATTCTTCCTCATAAGTGCAATTTGCACGAAGGTTGTATCTCAAAGTACCGTCGTCGTTTAATTCCTGCGCACAGCACACTTTAATCATATCACCCGTTTTACCTTTGGCTCGTACACATAAATATCCCACGTAATTAGCACCAAAATCGTATAAAATACGGTTTTGACAGATAGTGGTTTCGACAGGTAAAATGTCTTCAAATTCCAACATGCCACTTTTCTGTAAAGTCAGTTTATGGTCTGCATTTATACTGATTTGAGCATTTTCCCAATTTCTATCGTCAAAGTCCAAAGAAACAAAACCGACCTCTGTTGAATTAGAATCGTATCTTTCCAAAAACTGAGTTTCATAACCACAAATTCCCATTTCGGTATAGCCGGTATGTGGGCTTGTTTTAAAACTTTCATCGCTTGTAACAATTGCTTTTTTATCTGCAACTAAATCAAGAATCAATCCGTGACGGTTATCACCACTTTGCCAAACTCGGTTGATAAGTCCTTGATATAAAGTATGTACGGCAATTATATTTTCGCCTTTTTGCAGATATTTGCTGACGTCAATTGCGTTATAGTTATAATTAAAGTGATACGAAGGAGCCGGTCCTTGCGAAACAAACTGTCCATTAATATAGAGCTTATAATAGTCGTCAGCAGAAATATATATCATTGCATTTTCAGAAGAATCATAAATGAATTTTTTTCTAAATAAAATATGACGGTTTCTATGCTCGTAACAGGACAAATTAACTTTATCTAACTGCTTGTGAAAAACATTTCTCGGTTTTAAGTTTGCAAATTCCGAATTTGTTATCCATTTACCCTTGAATATATGTTCCATTATCTCTACTCTCCAATCTGTCAATGCAAATTTACAAATTTTGCTTTTTCTACTACTACTGCGGAAAGTCAAAGCCTCTTCGACTATTTTACAATTAAAGAGCAATCGCACAAAAAAATCTTGTTCGTTTGCTCTTTTTTATTTTTAGCTTATCTGAAATCTATTCAATAATTTGCTTGATATCGCCGTTTTCTTCGGTAAATTTAACCTTTGCAATAACGGTCGTTCTGTCACCGCTTGGATGCTTAGGATCGGTTTGGATGTGGAAAGCGGTCATAAGCTCTCCGTTCTTGTTTGTAAAAAACGCGTTGTGTCCTGCTCCGAAAAATTCTTCGTTTCTCGAAAGTACGGGGTTGTTCTTACTCTTTACCCAAGGTCCCCAAGGATTGCTTGCCGTAGATACGCAAATAGCGTAATCAAGCGACGCGTAGAAGTTTGTGGAATAGTTCATAATATACTTATCGCCTCTTTTGATAACGCACGGACCTTCGTTCCAAATATGCGGATAATCTTTCCACTGAAGGCTTGCGGATTTCATTTCGTAGTCTTGGTCGGGAGTAGAAACAAGCTTAGGCTCGCCAACAACATTTGTCAAGGTTTCGTTCATACGTATGCAGTAAATCTGACTCTTTTTATATCCGTCAATTAGATTTTCACAGCAATCTCTGGAATAATAAAGGAAGTTGCCCTCCTCGCAAATAAGAATTGATCCGTCGATTGCAGCATAACCAAAATCAAACATAGGACCGTTGTGAACGTCGATAAACGGACCTGTAGGACACTCGGACACGGCAACTCCGATACGGAAAGAGTTTTGCGCCTTAGTACGAGCCGAATACGTCATAACAAACTTGCCGTTGTGATATACAACCTCGGGTGCCCAAAAGCAGGTATATCCCCAATGATCCTTGCTTGCGTCAAGAGCTAAAATCTTATCGCTCCAGTTCTCCAAGTCCTCGCTTACCCAACAATAAATTCCAAGCGTTTTGCCATCGTTAAAGGTAGCGTACTGATAATACTTACCCTCATACAAAACGATTTGAGGATCTCCAATGTTAGTAACCTTTGTAACGTACATAATTAAAAATACTCCTTATATGATTATTGAATATATTATATCACAATTAGTGCGCAACTGCAATACTTATTCTGCTTTTTTTGAAATATCATTAAATAATGCTAAAATTCCGCTTGTATTGAAAAACTATCGCTTGGGATAACTCGCTTTTCGGTTATAACAACGTCAAGCGGTACGTCCCACTCTTTTGGTTCAAGGACGTCAACCACCTGAAAATCGTGACAAATACCGATTTTCAGACATTTTCTATTCCTTAAAAACCTATCGTAATATCCCTTACCAAACCCAATACGATTAAGGTTTTTATCACACGCAACAAGCGGTACTATTACAACGTCAGGAGCGTCAAAAACCGTATACCTTTCGGGCACTTCCACCCCGAACCTATCCCTTACAAACCGTTCACCCTCGTTTTTTACCGCATACATTATATCGCCGTCAGTCACCGGATACAACACGGTTTTACCCAAGCGTTCCAGCCTTTCAATAATCTCGTTAGTATCTACCTCGCCACGAAAGCTTTTGTACACGAAATACGAAGAAAACTCGGTAAAGCCATCAAGCGAAAACAGTGCTTGTGTCACGATTTTCGTATTACGTATCAGGGTTTTGCTGTCCAAGCTCTCCCTTTTTGCTATAAGATTTTTCCTAAGCTCTTTCTCGTTCATCTTCGCTTTTTCCCCGTTTTTTCAATATATTATACAGCGTTGCACTACCCGAGTAGGCAAGATATATCGATACTGCAATAGTTCCCACAAGGTCGAAATAATAGGAAACCGTGGGGTTTGAAGAGATGAGAACAACGGTAAGAGCAACGGTTACCGACACGTCCACAAAGGTTTTTGCCCGATAAAGCTTGCTTTGCGTTTTCAGTATATTATTATCGGTTTTATCTCCTAAAACCTTATACCTTATCCAGAATATACTGTTTGCAACAACACCTAAAACTGCAATAGCAAGCCCGGGTATTACGTTGCCCTTTTCAGAGCTTTGCGAGGTTATTGCAAGAATAAGCATTATAATTCCGCTCAGAATCATTGACGAGCCCACGAAAATATTGGAGATTTTTTCCAGCTTCTGCTTTTTTTCCTCGTCCGTTACGTTCTCTTTGTTCGTAATACAGTAGATTATAAAAGAGAGAATAATTGCCAAAAGCTCTATGCTTCGGCGGATAAAGTCGGCAAGCTGTGTGGAGCTTTTACCCACAAGCAAGCCTATTCCCACCACCAAAGGACCGGGCGAGCTCATTATTACCGACCATAAAAGCGTACTTTTTCCCGAATTTTTCTTCATTCTAAATACCCCCAAACAGTAACAGTAACGGTAGCATTACGGTAAGCGACACGAGCGGACAGGTTATGGTGTCAAGCCCGTTTGGCGTAAAAAGCTCGGTTGCAGACACCGCGACGGAAACAATTACGCCCACTGCAAGCACGAAATACCACTCAACTATATTGATTATGAGCAATACGGTAAGCACGGAAATAAGAGCAATAACACACATTGCAACCGTACCCTCCCAGCTCTTTTTACCGTAAATTTTGTGTTTACCGAACTTAGTTCCGACAAGTGCTGCAAAGGCATCGCCGTATCCCCAGGCATAAATTACCGCCATCGTAAGGTATTTGTTGCCTACCCAGCCCCAGCAAACGCTGATAACTATGGCAAACATCAAAAACACCAGTATCAAACTACTTCTAAGCTCTCCCTTCTTTCGCTCGGTCACTGTCTCGGAATACGTTTTGAACCGCTCGAAAAAGAACAGAATGGGGTATGCCAGCACAATGATAGACGCACACGCAATACACGATATCCACCAGGTTTTGAACGCAAACACAAAAACGAACAGCGAGGAAAGCAGTATGAAATGCAAAATCTTTCTAAATATCTCATCGGGGATTTTAAGTGTTTTTCTGCACAAAAAAGCAACGGCTGCACAAACCGCAAAATAACCGCATAAAATTGCAAAACCAATCCAGAACTCCAGCATACACCGCTCCTTTTTTAATAATACGGATACATTATATCAAAGATTATTGCATTTAGCAACAAAATCCGTAAATTTTCCCACTGTTTTGCGTGAAAAAATAATAAGCTACACTATAGCATATTAGAATACACCTCTGAACTTTTAGGCTAACGACAAAACTTAAACTCCGAACTGCATTTCATAAATATTTGTCAATATCCTATTGCAAACCAAAGAACGTTTATGGTATAATGTTGATACGGCAATATGTATCGTTCCTTACACAAAGCCGTATATCAAAGGAGAGAAAATTAAATGATAAAAATACCTAAAGTAATAAACACATGTGATGACCAATACGTTTGCTGGGCTCACACGGAATGGGCGTGCTATGCATCTACCGATGAGGTTATCTTCAAGTTGTTAAACACCGATTTTGAGGTTACGGTTAATAATATTCCATGTGCAGTTAGAGAATGTCGTGTTTCTGCAGTTCCGTTTAATAGACCGTGGTCCGGAAAACAGAGGGCTTATAATCAAAGTGAATCTGCAGGGTTTATATCCTTCTCGGCAAACGAAACAGTGGAATTAAAGGTCAAAAGAAAACAATCCTTTGACAAGGCAATCGTAAGACCGTTATCAAAAAAAGTCAACACTACCGTTTTGGATGATGAAGTTGTGTTTGTGTTAAGCGAGCCCGGTCAATATGTTTTGGAATTTGGTAACACCCACAACGCTCTTCACGTATTCTTCAATGAATTAAAAGACTATCCCGATGCAAAAGACGCTACAATCTATTTTGGTCCCGGAGTGCATTTCCCGGGTATAATAACCTTGCGCGACAATGATAAAGTGTATATTGATGAAGAAGCTATCGTATTTGGTTCGATCTATTCCAAAGGCGCTAAAAACGTTAAAATCTTCGGCGGTGGCGTTTTGGACAATTCTAACGAAGAAAGAATTACAGAACACTGCTATGAAAATCATACCAAGGGCACGTTCAGAATCTATAACTGTGAAAATTTAGACGTGTCCGATATTATTCTGACAAATTCTTCAACCTGGGCTATGTCCATGTTTAACTGCGAAAACATACGCATTGATAACGTCAAGATTGTCGGACATTGGAGATATAATACGGACGGAATTGATATCGTTAACTCTGAAAACGTGCTTATCAAAAACTGCTTTATAAGATCTTTTGACGATACCATATCTATCAAAGCAATTTACGGTCACCAAAAGCCAATACAAAACATTACCGTAGATAATTGTGTTATGTGGTGCGGTTGGGGCAAAACCTGTGAAATAGGTATTGAAACAGATTGTGATGAATATAAAAATATAGTGTTTAAAAATTGTGACCTAATACACAATTCATTAGCTGCTATGTGTATTTCCAACGGAAATCAAGCAGATATTCACAACGTTTTATTTGAAAATATGAACGTTGAATTTCAAATCGAAACAATGGAAGAAGTTGTTCAAAAAAGAGACGATCAAGAATATAAAAGCACTAACAAAACTATGCCTCCGTACCTTATCAGAAACTTAATACAGCAATATGATATAAGAAAATCCAGCAAAGACGGATTAGTGCGTAAATGCAGTGAAAAATTAGGCAACATACACGATGTCGTCTATAAAAACATAAATATCTATACGGATAATAACAGTCTTCCTATTATAGCAATAAAAACACCGTGCTGTGAAAACAAATTAAAGAATTTTCAATTAGAAAACTTCTACTTAAACGGTAAAAAAACAGAAACCTTCGACTGTTTTAAAACGGAATTTGAAAACGTTGAAAACGTAAATATAAAATAACCCTGAAAAACACCGATAAACAAGCGCAAAACGAGCAACAGTAATGCCAAAAAATACGCAAAAACCCGTATACGTATACGGGTTTTTTACACTTCGCTTATAATAAAAGGAAATATACGGTCAATAAAATCTGAGAAATTAACTTTAATTTGCGACGGTTTAGAAAAAGAAACGGCATTTACCACGATTCCCAAGTAATGGACAATCTTAAGAACAAACCTTTGGGGCGATTATTATTAGCAAATTCTCCCCCGTCCCCGATTTGACAATTTATAAATTCAACAATTAACAAAAAAAGACCCATACTAACTTCCCTTACAGGAGTTAATATGGGCTTATTTTTTAATATATCAACAAATTCCGTCTTACAAATTAATCAAAAATATAAATATCAAAATTGGTATCAATTGTATAAGAGATTCCCTCAGCAATATTGATTGTTGCATTGGGTGAACTCTGCAACCAAATGCCGTAGTTGTTTTTGGAACTGGTGATAGAACCGCTGTTTACGTTTACAACAGAATCGCCATAGAAGCAACGAACTGCAATATAATTACTGTGCAAGGACGCACCGTTTACGTTTAACTTGCCCGTAGTGTAAATATCAACTGCATAAGCCATGCCGTAACCCTTTTGAGTAGCACTGCCTGCCTCGCAAATAACCTTTACACCCTCGCCAAGCGTAACAACGCCAACTTCACGGATATTGATTGCAGTATAACGATAGCTCTCTGTCCAAGCAAAATCCTTATTTGTCAAAGAAATGGTTCCGTTTCCAACAATTTCAAGATTGCCGTTTACACTGAACAACTGAACACCCTCAGTAGAAGTGCTTGTAGCAATAATGTTGTGACCGTTAAGATTCAAAGTTACGGATTTTCCTTTTGCAACAGTGAAAGCGGTTTCTGCCACATCAATATTAATATCTGCCGTAAGAACAAAGCTTCCGCC
>JAGAPA010000047.1 GCA_017623455.1 Clostridia bacterium
CGAACCACTTATTCTAATTTTACCACCTGAAGGAAGAGAAGATTTTACTTCGTATTCTACTACGGGAATTGCCGTTGCGCCCTCATTTGCTCTCATTGAAGGGTCTGAAAGGTAAATACAACCTGCTTCATCAGCGTGTTGTTTTGAATTCTCACTCTTTAAGTAGAGCAAGAAGTCTGCGGCAAGGTCAGTAAGCTGAACTTCAGAGCTTGTCATAATTACAAACGGTCTTTGGATTGCGTAAGAACCGTCTAAAACTGTTTCGGCAGATGGAGCAACTCCATTTACTTTTATAACTTTAATAGTATCATTTACTGAACCGAGCGAGATGTAGCCGATTGCGTTTTTATCGCTTGCAACTTTGCTCATAACCGTACCTGTTTTTTCCTGAACAACTGCTTTATCCGTCGTAAAAAAGTGTTTGTCGCCATTAATCTTCATTTCAAGATAATTGCCTTTTCCGTCCGTTACAACTTTATCAAACGCTTCACGTGTTCCACTACCTTGAGTACGAGCTACTACCGTGATGTTCTTTTCTCCACCACAAGCGGTAAGTCCTACTGCGCCCGTAACAAGGAGCAACATTGAGAGTAAAATTGTTAATAGTTTTTTCATTTGATTTTTCTCCTTTTCTTGAATTTGCACCCTTATTATACTGCGGAGAAATATATCAAACTATCACTTTTAAGTTTAGGCAATGTAAAGTTTTTGTAAAGTTAAAAAACCGTCCAAATAAAGCACACGTACTTCTCCCATCAATTTTAGAAAAAACATCAAAAAATAATTGCCTTTAATTGCATTTTGTAATATAATAGGCTTGCTAAAATTTTGTACTATCATATTTTGGAGATAATTATGAAAAACGAATACACTCGCACAAAATACGCGTGCTATATGACCAACGTTACGATGGCAATCGTCGGAAATCTTCCTCCCGTACTTTTCCTTACGTTTAGAAACATGTTCGGAATTTCGTATACGTTGTTGGGATTATTGGTATTGATCAACTTTTGCACACAACTTACTATCGACCTGATTTTCTCTTTCTTTTCGCACAAATTCAACATTGCAAACACGGTAAAAATCACACCGCTTATAGGAACTGTGGGGCTCGTTACGTTTGCGCTTCTTCCCTTTGCAATGAAAGGCTATGAATATATCGCGCTTATTATTGGTACATTAATTTACTCTGCGTCTTGCGGTCTTGCCGAAGTTTTGATAAGCCCCACCATTGCCGCCATTCCGTCGGATAACCCCGAACGATCTATGAGCGCACTACACTCAATCTATGCTTGGGGCTCTGCAGCGGTTATTGTTATTACTACACTTTTCGTGTTGTTTGTGGGCGGTAAGTATTGGTATATTCTTACCCTTATCTTCGCACTCGTTCCGTTTACGTCCTTTATACTCTTTATGGGCGCAAAAGTTCCCGTAATGGAAACACCTCAAAAGATGTCGGGCGTATTTGAACTACTTAAAAACAAATCGTTGTGGCTGTGCGTTTTCGCTATCTTTTTGGGAGGCGCAAGCGAATGTACTATGGCGCAATGGAGCTCAAGCTATATAGAACAAGCACTTTCTATCCCAAAAGTTTGGGGCGATATTTGCGGTGTTGCTATGTTTGGCGTAACGTTAGGACTAGGCAGAACTCTTTATGCTAAGTTTGGTAAAAACATCAGCAAGGTATTATTTGCTTGCACTACGGGTGCTACTATTTGCTATCTTGTTTGCGTTATAGTTCCCGTGCCTATTATCGGTCTTATTGCTTGCGCGCTTACAGGCTTTTGCACGTCCATGCTTTGGCCGGGAAGCTTGATAGTTGCGGAACACAAAGTTCCTTCGGGAGGTGTGTTCATCTTTGCTATGATGGCGGCAGGCGGAGATTTGGGCGCATCGGTAGGACCTCAGCTTGTGGGCGTTGTAACCGACTCGATTATTGCTTCACCTTTCGCTACCGAGCTTGCCTCCGCGCTTTCCATTTCGGTAGAAGCGCTCGGAATGAAAGCCGGCTTAATGGTGGGAATGTTCTTTCCTCTTGTAGGAATTATTATCTTTGGTATAATTTTACGATCTTATAAAAAAGAAAAACAAAACGGTCAGTGTTTAGAAGTTAAAGAAGCTTAAAAGTACGGTTTCAGCACATACGTATACGACTTTTTGAAATAAATCTGTTTTTCACACTCAGCCGTTTGCTTGACAAACAAAAAATAACGAGCTATAATACTAAAAAATATAACTGCCACCGGGTAGTAAAAAAGCATTCGCTTTGCGTAATCGTTAGGTCTTTGAAGATACGCAAAAACAGCGGATGCTTAATTTTTTATCGAGGATGCTTTTTATGAAAATTACCAACCCTTTTAAGAAAATGAACACGTTTGAGCTGTGCTTGTGGATATTCTCTCTTTTGTCCGTAACACTGTCCTTTATTCTCTCACCGCAAAAAGATTACCTCTCTCTTATAGCCTCGCTTATTGGCGTTACCGCGCTAATATTTGTAGCTAAGGGCATGGTGATAGGACAGATTCTAACCGTAGTGTTTGCAGTGTTTTACGGAATTATTTCTTTCTTTTTTTCTTACTACGGCGAAATGATAACCTACCTGCTTATGAGCGCACCCATCGCTATTCTTGCTACTATTGAGTGGATTAAAAACCCGTATAAAAAAACGGAAACCGTGGCAATAAAAAAACTTACGGCGAAAGACGTTATGATTATGGTTATTCTTTGCGCAATAGTAACGGTTTCTTTCTATTTTATCCTAAAGGCGTTTAACACGGCAAACCTAATCTTTTCCACTATCTCAGTTACAACCAGTTTTTTTGCGTGTTATCTAACGTATTTACGTTCTCCGTTCTACGCGCTTGCGTATGCATGTAACGATATAGTTCTAATAGTTTTGTGGGTGCTTGCAACTATTGAAAGTATAGCGTACCTGCCGATGATCGTGTGCTTTACCGCATTTTTACTCAACGACCTTTACGGCTTTTTTAACTGGTCGAAAATGCAAAAAACTCAAAGCAAAAATATGTAAAATAAGAATCCACCAGCTAAGCTGGTGGTTTTTCTTATGCGGGCATAGCCCTATTATACTAGCTGCCCCTTAAGGGACATCTTTGTTCCGACACTTGCACTTCCTCTACTTTTTCTGCTTCTCTTTCTTGAACGGATC
>JAGAPA010000048.1 GCA_017623455.1 Clostridia bacterium
AAAAGCCACTACGAAATACAGCGTGTTTTGTTCGGTTACAGACTTTGCAAGTATGCGCCCTTACAAGAACACTTGTCTTTCTTGTGTTTTTCTCGTCAAAACATAATAATATTTATCAACCATTTGTTGTGACATAGCCTTGTAAAATAGCAAGATTTCGAAAAAATGTATGGATATTTTGATATTATTAATGTTTTAGGTTGTGGTATAATAATACTATAAATCAGTAAAAAGGAGTAAATTATGAAGCATTACGAAGTAAAGGATCACGCATCAAGCATTTTGCCTGACGGGTATAATTTTGAGCTTGTGTGGGCTGACGAGTTTGACGGGGATACGCTTGATACAACAAAGTGGGATTATAGACTTTGCATGATGGGCAAAAGACACCAAGCTTGGACTGACAAGGGTGTAAAAGTCGAGAACAGTTGCGCAGTTTTCTCCATTTTTGAAGAGAACGGCGAGATTGTAAGCTCTCAGCTTCAGACAGGATATAACTTTATGGACGAGCCTGTAAAGCAGACTAAGTTTGGAAATTCGTTCCTGCAGTGGCCTATTGGCAAACTTAAGGAGAATAAGTATACGCACAAGTACGGATATTATGAGTGTAGATGCCGTCTTCAAAAGCAAAAGGGTTGGTGGAGCGCGTTCTGGTTACAATCCCCAAATATAGGCTCTACCTTAGATCCCAAAATGTCGGGTAGCGAGGTGGATATTATGGAATCATTCTTCCCCGGCGACGTTCATCCGCACAACGTGTTTACCGGTGGCTACGGACAGGATATGCAACGCATAAAAGTTGGTGGAATGGAAGTAGAAGTAAACGACGAGTTCCATACCTTCGGACTTTTGTGGACGGAAAACGAGTATATTTTCTACGTTGACGGAGTGGAGGACGGAAGAGTTGATAAAAACGTTTCCGCAGTTCCCCAGTTTATTCTCATCTCTACCGAAACACAGGGATATAGAAAGGAAAATCACCGTCCTACGGAAGAAGCGATCCAAGCGTCAAAGTCAGGCGATACTTTTGTTGTAGACTACGTGCGCGTTTTCGATATAGTAAAGTAAGTATTGTGAATGGAAAACATAAAAGTGATAAATACCCCAAAAGTGAAAAAAACTTTTGGGGTATTTATGTGTAAAGTTATTGTTTGCTTGGTAAAATCGTAGGCGAGAATTTATAATTGGTCAAAGATAGCATAGTATTGCTTTTAATTATGCCTAAATTCTTTTTTAGGAACAATAAAATTTCGTCTAACTGGTCTATACTTTTTGCGCAAACTTTAAGCAAAAAATCATATTCGCCTGTGATTGCCGATAGTTCTAAAATATCGTCGTTAGAGTTTGCGTAATCAATAAGTGATTTCATAAAACTACTTGACTGCAAAACCACGAAAATATAGGCGCAAATTGGTTTTCCAACTTTTTTGCCGTCCGTTAAAACTGTAAAATTTTTTATTATACCTTCTTGCTTAAGGTTTTGTATACGCTTGTTTATTGCAGGAATAGAAAGATTGATTTGGTTTTTTATTTCAGTTGCAGTAACGTTAGCGTTTTTTGATAGAATTTTTATTATTTGCAAATCTAATTCGTCCATAAATTACTCCTGCGATTTTTAATTAATTTTAGCATTTGTGCTAAAAAAAGTCAATAATAATCTGTAATTTGATTAAAAATTTAATAAATTTGATTATAAACTTAAAAAATTAAAGTTAGCGTTGTCGTATTTTACTAAAAATTAAAAAAGTAAATCTTAAAAGGTAAAAGTCTTAAAAATTGCTTTCTATATGCGTTTGAAACTGCGTTTTTAATGTGTTACACTAATAAAAAAGTAATAGGAGAAAACGTATGGTTAGTGATAAGATTTTGACCGACAACGCTCGTAATATTACTCTTGGCGCTATTCGAGAAATGTTCGACAAGGCGTCTAAGATGGATAGCGTTATTAGTATGGGTATTGGAGAGCCTAATCAAGACACCAATCTTGCAATTTGCAAGGCGTGTTGTGATGCGCTAATGAGTGGTAAAACGCATTACGCTCCCAATGCAGGTATAAAGGAATTGAGAATCGGATTATCTAAAAACGGTTTTATTGCTAAGGATTTTTTCGATCCCGAAACTGAAATAATGGTCACAAACGGTGGAATGGGCGCGTTTGCTCTTATTATGCAATGTGTACTAAACAATGGGGACGAGGTTCTTATACAAGACCCTCAATACCTTAATTTCAAGCAAACGGTTGCCCTTTGTGGAGGCGTTGCAGTTCCCGTGCCTACAACTTGCGAGAGCGGTTTTTGTATGCAGGTGGAGGATATTCGCAAAAGGTACAAAAAAGGCAAGACGAAAATGCTTATCCTAAACTCACCCAATAATCCCACAGGCGAAGTTATCCCTAAAGACAAGCTCGAAGAGATTGCAAAAGTAGCGCAGGAACTTGATTTGTTGGTAATATCCGACGAAGTATACGGAGCTCTTATTTATGATGGCGCGGAAAAACTTTCTATTTCAACGATAAAAGGAATGAAGGAAAGGACGGTAGTTGTGGGTTCTTTTTCAAAGGCGTATGCTATGACGGGTTGGCGTATAGGATATCTTGCAGGACCTGTTTGGCTTGTGAGTAGAATGGTAAAGTATCAAGAATTTTTCAATTCGTGTATCAATACCCCTGCTCAATGGGGAGCAACGTTTGCCTTAGAGCATCCCGAGTTTGTCGAAGAGATTAGAGCCTCGTTTGCAGAGCGTAGAAAGATAATATTGAATGGGTTTGAAAATATTAGAGGAATCAAAACTAATCACCCTAAAGGTGCGTTCTATCTTTTTCCCGACGTTAGCGCGTTTGGTATGAATAGTAAGCAGTTTTGTAATAAACTTTTAGACGAGGCTAAGGTTGTTTGTGTTCCAGGTAGCGCATTTGGCGAGTGCGGAGAAGGTTTTATGAGAGTAAGCTATACCGCCGAAAAAGACAAGTTAGAACAAGCAATTGAACGCATAAATAAATTTTGCGCAAAATTATACGGTTAAACGATTTCCCCTTGTAAAAAATAACGTTAAAGTGATAGAATAAGGATATAAAATCTATCGCCATATCAAAGAAAATAATTGAAAATAAATAAAACCACTTGCTAAAAAGTCAAGTGGTTTTCGTGTAAGTGTAATTGCGGTAAATTGATTTTATTTACTATTATCTACTATTTGATGATCTATTTTAGAGATGTACTTTTTGCCTAAAATATAATTTATGCAATGCAGAGCTACTATGTTAGTGTTTGTTTCCACGGTGACTATGGGTGTATTAATAATCCTTAAAAGCGAGGTGTTATCAAAGCCCGCAATCGTAATATCCGAGGGGTAATTAAGATGTGTCAAAACTTTTAACGCATAATAGTCGGTTGAGCAAATTATCGGATATGACGGATTTATTTCGTTAAGAGATGTCGTGATTTTGTACTGTTTTCCGTGGTACGTACACGCTGAAATGAAACCGTTAAGTCTTAAGTTTTGGGCGTTGGCGGTGTTTAATTTTTCACCGATAACAGGCGAATAGTAGAGCATAGTGTCTTTATTACTGCGCTGAATAATCGTTGTTGTAAGGTCGTACATGGCTTTTGTGTTGTCTATACCGATAAATGGCAGATCGAACATTGAGTTGCCAATCAGAACGAGCGGTTTTTTAATGGACTTAAGATAGTTTTTATATTCTTCGCTATCACTTCCCACCGAAAACAGAATTATTCCGTCCACGCCGATATAATCGAAATATTCAAGACAGCTCTTCTCGTTTTTAATATTTTTATTGGAAAACTGAAAGAGAATGGAGTAGCCTGATTTTTTTGCTGTGTTTACAAGGTTCATTGCAAGCGAGGAAAAAAACTCGTTGTAAAGGTCGAATAAAACAACGCCTATCAGCATAGAGTTTTGCCCGGTTTGGTTTTTTAGCGAGGGGGTGTAGTCGTATTCTCTTGCTACGGCAAGGATTTTTTCTTTAGTTTGAGGATTGATATCGCCCCTATCGTGTAAAGCCCTGTCTACCGTTCCTTGAGATACACCGCAAATTCTTGCAAGCTGGGTGGTTGTTATTTTGGAAAAGCGTTTCATACTATTTTTAATTCCTTGCAAATAGTAGTGGCGCTAAATGAAATTTTGCCATCCGCAAAGGCAAAGTCAATGCTTTTTCCGTCAATTTTAACGGAATTGATTTGCTTTAGGGGAACGCTTATTGAGCAAAGCGTAAGTGGGTTGCCGTAGCAAGACAGCGTGAACGAGTTTTCGCTAAACTGAACTTGTCCCCAGCTTTCACATACGCTAAAAAGGAATTTACCTTCTTTTGCAATGGGGGCAAAGCCTACGTGCTTTTTTGTCATATCAAAGGTATAGCCACTATAAATCGGCAAAAGCGCAAACGATGCCATAGCGCGGGCGTAGTTGTTTCCGCATTCAATCTCATTCCACGGATTGCGTTTTTCTCCGTCGTATCTGTCACGTATTGCTTTTACCATTTTCTCGCCCTCTGTCACGAATCCGTTAGCAATCATAAGTTCTGCAAGTGCGTATTCAAAGCCCGTCATAGCCTCGTCACAGTAAGAAATAGGTATAGACGGTATTTTATCTTCGTTGGGATAAGAGCAAATAATGGTTGCACTTTCATCGTTTAGAGCAAAGTTTCGCCACATATTAGCGACTGTTCGCATCGATTCCTTAAAGTTGTACTTGTACAAGCTTTCTAACGCACGTTGCTTCTTATCTTTGTCAAAAACTCCGTCAGCACCGATAAGTATTGCGTGCCAATCTGCAAGCATCTGGTCAATAATACAGCCTTCAGATAACTGGTACTTAATTTCTTTCGTTTCGTTGTTCCAATAATATTGAGCATTGTCAAAACCGTCGAGAACGGACTTGTCTTTTATATCTATCTTATGATAAAAGTATTCGCCGTTGAAAAGATTTTCATTCGTCCATTTTTTGCCTTTTTCGTATAAAGCCGTATATTTTTCGTACCTCTCCATCTCGCCTAAATGTTTAGCCATTTTAGCTCCGCAGTCAAGAGCGAGAAGATAAAATCCTTGTAACCACGAACTTGGGCCAAACAATTCCAAATCAAGAGTATGGTGCTGTCTGCCTTCTAAAACGCCGTCACAGTCCAAGTCCCACTTGTCTTTGTTTTTATCACTCCAAGCATATTCGAGCATGCTGAAAATCTTTTCGGAATACGTTCTAAGCCAAGTATCGTCACCCGAAAAAATCCATTCGCGGTAGCACTTGATAACCTCACCCATTTGTCCGTCAACACAAGAACGGTAATTGATAGAGTTGCTTAAGGTGCGCTGGGGTGGTAGCGTTATTCTGAATATCGTACCACCATTGTCATCCAAAGCATGATTCATAGTCATTTCTCTGATAGAGCGTTCAAGTTTGGGGAATAGATATGGCATTACGTATGCATAGTTCCATACGTGCTGACAAGTTCCAAAGCAAGAGCCAAAAGTTTCGCTACAGCCTTCCCAAGCCCAAAACGAGCCGTCTTCGTACCTAAGAACAGTTGGTGTTTTTATTATGGACATATTGGCGGAAATTGCTTCTTTTACAAAATCAGGAAGAGTGCTGGATTGTAAAGCGGAGGAAAATAACGCTGTTTTTTCGTAAAGCGTAGCGTAGTTTTCAAGCGAGTAAGAAGCACTGTCAACTGAGGAGTCAAATTGCGTAGCGTAGTAATTACGCCAAGTAATTTCACCCTCCGTTTCCTTTTTATCCCAATAGTTATACGCGTTCGGAACGTTCCAAGCAAGTACAAACTTAACTTTCTTGCTTTCGTGGGGCTTAATCGTAAAATAAGATGCAATCGTAGCGTGATCTCTTTTGGTGGGATCTTTTTGCTCGTCTTCTTTGTATATTCTGTCAATAAGACGAGTTTGCGAGCTAAAGTTTTTCCAAAACGTAGTTATTCCGTCTTGCCAACCACCTCTATACCAATACTGTTGCATAGCGCAATCATCGCCGTCCGTCAAAATACAAAGGTCCGAATATTTCGTGTTTTTCTTGTCTACGTTAGAACCTAATTTTACGCCACAACCATTTTTAAGACATGCCTTTTCGTGTTTTTCTAGCGTAGCAGGATTGCATACGGTAAATGCAAGCGCAAACTCAATCTCTTCGTTTGCAGTATTTTGCACTTCCCACTCAAATAATGCAGATGGGATAGAAGAGTTAAAATCGTCGTGCGGAATAAAAGGATTGAATGCACAAAGTTTTACAGTTGCGGGAAAATCATTGTCGGAAAAAGTAAGGTTTGCAAAAGGATACTCTCCGTCAAAAACCACGTTTTTAAAATGAGGAAGACCTGCAAGCGAGTTTGTTCTTACTCCGTGTCCAAATCCGGCGTATTTATCTATCATTCCTGTAAGGTTTTCGTTGGTATCCCCGTGTAAAACCTTTACGGTAGTATCGTTTTTACGCGTTGCTTTGATTGCAAAGTGGGAATAGCCGTTTCGTGAATTTTTGTTCGGGCGGTTAAAAATTTCCCAATCAATAAGTTCGCCGTTTCCGCCAAGTCCAATACTGCCCGTTCCTATACCGCCTAAAGGAAATGAAATTTGTTTTGTTTTTTGTTTTTCGTAAATCATAATATCCTCCTAAAACGTTTATTTGGATTTTTTTTATAATTTTACTACATAAAATACACCGTGTCAACTTACACGGTAAAATTTTTATTGTTTATCTGCAGGATTTTAATGCAAAGTATCGACTTTTTTCTTGTTTTGTCATAATGTGACAATGTTTTGTTATTTTGTTGTTTGATTGTTTTTGTATATTGACTTTGCAAATTTTCTACGCTATAATACGTAAAAACCATATAAATTAAATAGGAGGAAAATTTATGGCAGATCTTATACAAGACGGAGAGAAGAAAATTCTTGATCCGTTAAGACCGATAAAGAGTGACAGAGAGGACGGTAGATTTTTACATACCGATTTATTTTTGAGGGATTGGTTTAAAAGATATACTCCAAAACTTGCTTATAAAAGTGGAATGAGCAGGGAGGAGTTTGATGAATGGAAAATAAAAGTAAAGGAAAAACTTTTAGAAATATTGCGTTTTCCTGAAGACGTACCACCGCAACCCGAACCAAAGTTATTGTGGGAAGAGCAAAGAGAGGGGTATAGAATACAAAAGTGGGAGTGCTATCCCGAGCCGTATTCCGTTGTACCCTATCTTATGCTTATCCCCAACGGAGTTAACGCCGACAATCCTGCTCCCGCCGTTATGTGTTATCCCGGTACATTTCATCCAAAAGAATCACTTTGTGAGGAGCCTGATATTTACAGAACGCATCCCAACAGATATTTTGAATTTAATCAAATGGCAAAGCATTTTGTAAAAGAGGGCTTTGTTGCGGTTGCCGTTGAGCATCCGGGGTATGGAGAATTAAGACCTGTTGAGCAGTTGCCAGACGAGCGTTTTTGTTTTCAGATGCTGACGATGGGCAGACATTATCAGGGATTATCGGCTTTTCAGAAAAAGGTTATTATAGATTGGGCAAACAAGTTGGATTTTGTTCAAAAGGATAACATTTTATTGAGCGGACACTCGCTCGGAAAGTATCCGTGTATGTTCTTGGGAATCGTATGTGATTGTGTAAAGGGTATAATATATAACGACAGCGTTTACGATACTATTGACAGATATATTGCAGCACCCGGGGTTTATTTATATTCGGAATGCTGGTCACATCTGATTCCCGACTGTGAAGAATGGTTTACAACCGTTGATATACTTTGTGCGTACGCTCCAAAGCTTTTGTTGGGAAGTGAAGGTGGTGTTACGAAAGACCTTAATAAGGTAAAAGATGCATACAAGACGGCAGGAAATGAAAATGCGTTTGAGTTCGTGCATTATCCCAAATACCAAGATCCTCAAACACATAAGTATGATGACGCAACCTCTCCACCTGAATGCGTGGGAGATGAGGAGTATTCTTCGTATGCAAATGCAGATACAAAAAGCCATTATTTCAAAAAAGACGTTGCTATTCCTTGGGCAATCAAGCATTTTAAGAAGTAGACGATTGATTTTTACAGCAAATAGCACGGGTTTTGATGTAAATTTAAAAGTTTAGACAAAAAAATAAATATATTGAAAATGAGTTCGGTATTTAACCGTGCTCATTTTCAGTTTTGAAGTTATTCTTTCGTTATAGTAATAAATAAAATTTAATAAAAACGATATTTTTTAATAAATAATCGATAGAAATAAAAGCCGTGGTATGATATAATAAAAATGGTAACTTATTAATAAAGGCTCTGACACAACAGTAGGTTGATATTTGACGGAAAAGCCACTACGAAATACAGCGTGTTTTGTTCGGTTACAGACTTTGCAAGTATGCGCCCTTACAAGAACACTTGTCTTTCTTGTGTTTTTCTCGTCAAAACATAA
>JAGAPA010000049.1 GCA_017623455.1 Clostridia bacterium
CTGTATATGTTAAATGGTTTTCTCGCATATCTAGTATAACAGATAATTTGAATTCTGGCGAGTACTTTTTAAACTCTTGTCCTTTTTTTGCCATAAAAAATGCACCTCCAAAAGTTTGTCTAACTTTTGGGGTGCATTTCAAATTCGGTTCCGCTTTTACTATATTAAAGGAGAGTTTGCGGATGATATCCGCACATATGAAAAGCAGTCTAAATTACTTTATTATAAATTCCTTGTGCTACCTTTTCAAAAACACTTTCTCTGTTATTATCAGAAAAATACAATGGGGCATGTATAACCGTTTCGGTATTATTTGCGTATACCGGCACAAACGGCAGATGTTTTTTATTTCGTCTATAATACAACTTGTCTACAGCATAAAAACCCTTGTATATTTCACCTAAATCTCGCTCATTCTCATCCGCATAATCCACATCGACAAAAATAACAATACTTTGATTTTCCTCTAATGCACGTACAGATTGCTTAATTGTCAATATGCTTTTAGATGCATCCTCTCCGCGATACACGGGAATCCCCTGCACGTTTTTTACATATGCGGTTATTACTCTGCCACACAACGATGACATTATAGAACAATATACTTTACCTTTTTTCAATCGTTTGGAAAAAGTATAGTTTTCAAGCTGTGCTTTTGCCTCTCGGTATGAGCAAAAACAATTCAACACCCACGGTCTTAACACGGTTCTAATATCGGAAAACGCCTGCACAACGCCAATCATATCGCGATGTCTGCACAAATACACACACGGCTCATTTAGCACGTTTCCGCTCACTTTTCGCTTTCTGTATTTTAGACGAACAACACGTAAAGTTCCCCTTGCCAAGAGCTTATACTTTAGATTTTGCATTTTATCACTTCTTCTTAAACACCCATTTCATTTGAATTTGGTATGACATTAACGCCAAAATCAAATCAACACCAAACTTAATCAATATTTCTCCTCCACCTATAACCGTTGTTAACAACAGAACCGTTCCGTATGATGAAAGAAGTTGTACAAACCATAGTAAATAATACCGCAATATACTTGTTTTTGATATACGTTTACCTCCAAACGTGACAAAACGGTTATAAATAAAGTTTGCAATACTACTTAAAACTCGCGCTATTGCGGTGGATATCAAAAGATTCAGAGCAAGAGCTAACGACGGTGGAATAAATACGTACCTAAGCAAAGCGAACATTCCTAAATCAACAACCCCTGCTATTATTCCGGCTATAATAAAACTTAAAATACCGGACAGTAGCACCCCTAAAACGCGGATGGAATCTTTTAGCGACTTAAAATGCGATTTGTGATTTTGCTCATACTTTGTCTTTATTGGATGCTCATATACGGAAAAATCAGCATCTTTACTCTTTATGAGCATGTTCATTTCATATTCAAACCTATTCCCTTTAATATTAATAAGCCAAGGTATTATATCTTTCGAAAAACCCCGAAGTCCGCTTTGAGTGTCTTTTAATTTGATACCGTACAAAGCTCTAAACAGTAACGCCGTTGACTTGTTGCCAAACTTACTGCGCAACGGCATATTTTCGCTATCAAGATCTCTATATCCGATTATTAAGGACTTTTCCCCTTTAATTCCCAGTTGTTTATCGATTGCAATAATATCGTTACATTCATGCTGTCCGTCGCTATCAGCCGTCACTACGCCCACATACGAATCTGCAAGTGCCGATGAAATAAAATACTGCATTGCCGTTTTAAGCGCTGCTCCCTTCCCTTCATTTTTATCATGCTTTAAATAATGTATTCCGCTGTATGACGCGCATATTTTTTTGTATATACTATCATATTCTTTTAAGCTTCCGTCGTTAACCAATATTATATCCGAAAAGTATTGCGAAGCTTCTTTGATTAGCGTCAAAAGTTTTTCGTCGGGATTTAGCGACGGTATAACTAAAACTGCAAACGATAAATTCTGCATATTCTTCTCCATAAAGTATACGTGATTTAATTATATTACTTTTCTCATATCGAAAATAAGTAAGTTTTGAAGATTTTTGTTGATATTTTTGTTATGTATTTTTTTGCTTTATTAAGAATTGTGAAAATTAAGTAAAAATTTTTTTAACAATCTTTAGTATTTGCTTTGACTTTATCCACAATATGTGGTATTCTATATTAAGCAAGTAAAATTTCATATATTTAGGGGAAAACATGTTAAAAACGTCCACTACCCTTATGTTTTGATTTTTTACAAAATAAACAAAAGGAGAATTTTTTATGAAACTCGAGTACGGCGTCAAAGACAAACCAAGCTTTGGCAAACTGATTGTATTTGCTTTTCAGCAAATACTGGCAATTATGGCGGCAACCATTGCCGTTCCGTCCATAATAGGACATGGAATGTCCCATGCGGCTGCACTGTTCGGTGCAGGTGTAGGAACTATTGTTTACCTTCTGTTCACCAAATTTAACAGCCCGGTATTCCTCGGTTCGTCTTTCGCATTTATAGGCTCTATGACAACCGCTTTTGCAGGAGCTGTATCTATGTCGCTTGGCTATCTTGGAATAATTATCGGTGCAGTATTTGCAGGACTCGTTTACGCTGTAATAGCAATAATCGTTAAATTTGCAGGAGTCAAGTGGATTAACAAGCTAATGCCGGCAGTCGTAATCGGTCCTACCGTTGCAATTATCGGTCTATCTCTTGCAGGCAACGCTATTGGAGATTTGTTCAAAGGAAGCGTTCTTACTTCCGTAACAAACTTCGTTGTTGACAGCAACGGTATTGTTAATACAGCTACGTCGCTCGTTCCCGTTGCTTCACCATATGTCGCTCTTATTTGCGGATTAGTAACCCTCTTTGCTACTATTATCGCCTCAGTTTACGGAAAGAAAATGATGAAGCTTATTCCCTTCATTATCGGTATTTGCGCAGGATATGCCGTTGCCAGCATATTTACAATCATTGGCAATACGGCAGGAATCGACGCCCTTAAAATAATTGACTTCTCTAAGTTTGCAAACATGGCATGGGTACCCGAATTTACATTTATCACTGCTTTTAGCGGAAACTATGCTTTTGGCGACGTTGGCAATTTTGGCTCTTACATCGCAACTATTGCAGTTGCATACATACCCGTAGCTTTCGTTGTATTTGCAGAACATATTGCAGACCATAAGAACCTTTCCACAATTATAGATCAGGATCTTCTCACTAATCCCGGTCTTTCCAGAACATTACTTGGAGATGGTATTGGATCTATCGCAGGCGCATTCTTTGGCGGATGCCCCAATACTACGTACGGCGAATCCGTAGGTTGCGTTGCAATTACAAAGAATGCTTCCGTTGCTACTATTTTTACCGCAGCAATAATGTGTATTCTTATTTCCTTCGTTGCTCCGTTTATGACTTTCCTTGCAACTATTCCCTCTTGCGTAATGGGTGGAGTTTGCATTGCTTTATATGGATTTATCGCAGTATCCGGTCTTAAGATGATCCAAAAGGTTGATCTCAACCAAAATAAAAACCTTTTCGTTGTATCCGTTGTTCTTATTGCCGGAATCGGTGGTATGACCCTTACCTTTGGTTCTGTAACCATCACGTCCGTTGCTTGCGCTCTCATTCTTGGTATTATCACAAATATCGTTGTATCTGCAGCAAAAGACGAAAACTCCAGCGAAGAAGAAAAGCCTACTGAAGAAAATATAACCGAAACATCTGAATCCGAAGAAATTCCTGCATAATATTAATATTTAATTGTATCAAAAAAGCACTTGCAATATTCGCAAGTGCTTTTTGTTTTACAAAATACGTTCACTATAAACCGATTTTCCTGTGTTTCGAACCCTATAAGCTCCGAAAAAAGACTGAAATCGTATCGAAACAAACAAGTTATATAGATCCTGATAGTTTGCAATGTCTGTCTTTACGCTTAATCCACATCCTGCATATACAAATTGAGGAGTAGATATTATACTTACGGCAACACCTTTACTCCGTGCGGTTTCATACAGCCTTATTGCCTCCTGCCTTGACTTAAATGAAAAAATACAGTACATAAAAATTTCCGTCCTTAGTAGCTTATTTTGTAAAGATTATACTTTTTATAAAATATAATATATTGTATTATACGGAAAAAATTACAACTTTGTAACCAATCAAATAAAATTTAAGGTGTTTTATGATATATTTTGACAATTCCGCAACAACGTTATTTAAACCGGAATGCGTTAAAAACGCAGTATATTCCACAATGTCTTGTCTATCGGCAAATCCCGGCAGAGCCAGTCATTCTATGGCAATAAAAACCGCATCTTTAATATATTACGCGCGCAAAGCCATTGCAGACGAGATAAATCTTAACAATCCTGATAGAATCATATTTACCGCATCATGCACTGATGCCTTAAATATGGCTATTCTCGGCTCGATGAAAAAAGGACACGTTATTACCACGGCGTACGAACACAACAGCGTACTTCGTCCTCTTTTTTCAAAAGCAAAAGAGTATAATACCGAAATAAGCGTCATAGAACCGAGTTTTAATGGTATTGACGTAAAAGATATCGAAAGAATATTAAAACGGGACACTTACATGATTATTGTAAACCACGTAAGTAACGTCACAGGTCAAATTGCTCCGCTTTACGAAATTGGTAAGCTTTGTAAAAAACACGGAATTCTCTTTATCGTAGACGGCGCTCAAAGTGTTGGATATCATAAGATTGACGTTATGGAAAACAATATTGACATGCTCGCCATTGCTCCGCATAAAGGTCTTCATGCCGTTACAGGTTTTGGTATTCTTGCATTAAGCGAAAAAGTAAAACTTAAACACATAAAGTTTGGCGGAACAGGAACTTCCTCTGCGGAAATTACCCAACCGTTAACCTATCCGGAAGGCTTTGAAGTTGGAACTTTACCTACTGTTGCAATATCCTCGCTTATACCAGCCATAAAATGGTGCGAAAAAAACCGCTTGCAAAATGACAAACGGATTTTCGATGTTTCGGAAATAATAATCAACGGGCTGCTGACCATGCCTAACGTCACGCTTTATACGCCTCGCACTTTACGTAACGGAATTATATCTTTTAACGTAGAAGGTTTGTCTTCAAGTGAAGCATGCGACATTTTATCGTCACAATATGATATCTGTACTCGTTGCGGTCTGCATTGCGCTCCGCTTATTCATAAATATTTGGGCACTATATCCGGCGGTTGTATAAGGGTTTCTGTCGGTTGCGATAACACTTACGGGGAGGCCGAATATTTACTCGATGCATTACGTGAAATATCCAGACAATAAGTCACAGTATTTTTAGTAACGAATCAAGCCTGTTCTTTTGCTCTTCAGTTAAATTCGGAGCTATTGCAGAAAGTATTGTTTCCAATTTATTCTTATCAAACGTTCCTTCATTTTTTTGACTGCCAACCGCACTCATCAGTTCTTCAAACAACTGGTTTTGCGAATAGTTTTTATACTTATCATACGTTTGTCTTAAATTATCCTCTGTAGCGGCATTTTGTCTAAAGTCTTTAATATTCATTACTCTCTCCTTTTACTAACGTTTTATATATTTATATGATAATTAAGTAATTAAATTGCATATATTATACAAGTGAAGTTTTAAGGAGAATTTATATGGATATTCAATCTCTGTTACCGCACTTTTTAGGGAACAACAATAAAGATATGGAAAAAATACTGTCAATGGTTTCAGGAAACAAAAACAAGGAAAGCCTACTAAAAGACCTTATGGATAAGTCAGATCCCAAAACATCAACTATTCTTTCCCTGCTCAAAAACAACGGAAACCAAAAACAATATTACGGATTATCCCCAATTAAAGATATTGCAAACGACGAAATATTTGGTAGACTAACCAAACACTACCTGTCACTACATCAAAAATAAACGTTCTAATTTGTATTTTTCATATAGAAAAACAACCTGCCCCATTACAAAGGACAGGTTGTTAATTTTTTTAAGTTACTAAGCTTCAACTTCTATTTCAGCTTTTTCTTTTGTGTTAATTGCAAGCTCATCCTCGTTAGTACCTGTATCTTGATTGACAAACGCAACAAAGTATACAATAATTGAGAGTACTGCAAGAAGAACTGCAAATCCGATTGTAAACCAGAAGTTTATTGTTCCGCCAAGAGCAGGAACTACTCTGGTCAATACTCCAACGATTTCGATGAAAAGGATAAGAAGAGGCGTTACGTATTTTACCATTACCGCAAATATTCCACCGAAAAGCGGATGAAGATCAAGACCATCATTCTTAAGATTGTCAAGAGTCTTAAAGGGATTTGCTGTAATTTTATCATCAATAAGCCAACCGATCGCAAAGCAAGAACAGAACGCACCGATAGGCATAAGCACAACGTTTGTCATATCATCCATAAACGTAAGGATGTCGTAACCAAATACCATAATGCTACCATCAAATGCTCCGCCAACCGACCAAGCTACAGGAATAGATACTAAACAGCAAAGTCCGCAAACTGCAAGCGTTGCAATCTTTCTGGGAGCTTTGAACTTCTGAATAACAAACTGAACGCCCGTTTCTACAAGAGAAATAACCGAAGTTACAGCGGCAATAACGATCATTGCAAAGAAGAAGAAGGAAATAAACTGACCAATATCACCCATACGCTCAAAAATCATGGGAAGAACCTTGTAAACAAGACCTACTCCGCCAAGAGCATCGGGGGTTTCGAAAAGTTCGGGAGCAAGAGCACCAACCGCAGGGAAAATAGCAAGACCTGCAAGAAGTGCTATCAATGTATCAAATACGGAAATCATTGCAATAGATCTGCCGATCTTAATTTCCTTACCGGTATAAGAGCCATAAGCTACCATAATACCCATACCAAGCGACAACGAGTAGAATGCCTGTCCCATTGCGGCTATTACTCCGTCAAACGTCAAATTTTCAAACTTGGGAACAAGATAAAACTCAAGTCCTTTTTCAACCCCGGGTCCTAACGTAAGGCTGTAAATCGCAATTGCTACGATTATAATGAAGAGAATGGGCATAAGCACCTTTGATGCCTTTTCAATTCCGCCCTTAATTCCGCCCATAATAATAAGAGCA
>JAGAPA010000050.1 GCA_017623455.1 Clostridia bacterium
CAATCAAAGAGCTTACCTAGTTTTACAAGCTTATCGGTCTCCGGATATGCCATATCCGACTCCCACTTGCTGATCGACTGACGGGTAACGTCGAGAATATCGGCAAGCTGCTCTTGTGTATAGTTGTATTCTTTTCTTTGTTTTGCTATTTTTTCGCCAAGTGTCATAATTGTTTTGCTCCTTTATATTTTCTATCGCCGCGATGCCATTATTGTAGCATAGCAGAAGAAAACATACCACCAATTAGGCGTTTCTTTATGTAAACTTCGGGTTGCGTTTTTTTATTTGCCTTACAAATTCTTATTTATCGGTGAGTTTATCATATCAAAAAAACAAATTAAATTCAAGCGATTATGCGTAGACAAAAAAAGTCGAGTTTAATAAATTATTAAATTTAAAATCCCTATGGGAAGAGCGGTAAAGCTGAACGCTTTGTTTGGTGCATTTTTTATGCGGATTAATTTTTTTGCGTACGAGCGTTATCCACAAGCGAGCCAAGATACTTAGCAACGTCTGCCATATATCTGATATGAATTGGCAAGAAATCGTCAGGACAAGCGTTGATATGTCCCAAAGTTTCGTAGGTAAAATATCCGTCATAGTCAATCTCGCCGAGAGCCTTAGTTACCTTAAACCAATCGATTTTGCCCTGAAATGGTATTTGATGCTGATCTGTCAGAAAGTTATTATCGTGCACGTGCAAGGACTTAAGCCTGTCGTGACCAAGCCCCTTAATAAAATCCCAAGGCTGATCCTGCTGATACAAAAGAGCGATATGTCCAATATCCAAGCAAGCCACCGCATACTCGTCGTTCAGCGTATCGATATACTTGATAAACTCGCAAAGTCTGGAACAAGTATCGTGAACAATGGTTTTTCGGATAGGATCGTTTTGGAACATATTCTCTACGCCAATTTTAACGTTATTTGCTCTTGCCGTGGGCAAAAGAGCGGAGTAATACTCCATATTCTTCACAAAAATCTCGTCTTCGTGTCCCAAAAACTCGGGGTGATGGTACGGGTGAATAACCTCTACCTCTGCACCCAGTATTCCCGAAATCTCGATAGAACGCTTCAGAATAGACATAAGCGCTGGGCTTGTTTCCCATTTATCAAGCGGGTAAACAAAGGGCGCGTGGGTTTGGTGAATTTTAATCCCTACACTATCCGCAATATTCCTTATATTTTGAGCGTGCTCCTTATATCCGTCAAGATTGAACGGCGAATCTTCGTGTATCATATCCCCAAGCGACACGTCAACACCGTCAAAGCCTGCTTCCTTGTACATTCTGAACAATTTTTCATAACCTAATCTCAAAGCCAATCCGTGAGTACATTGCGCTGCAATTTTCATAATCTTTCTCCTTACTATATAATATCCACAACGGTAAGTTCGCCGTTGTTTACCACAAACTTTACTTCCTTGTCCGCAAACTCGAACCCGTAAATTTTGTTGGGATCGTCCTGCTTATAACCGGGGCGAGGGTCGAGGGAAAGAACCTCTAAAAGTCCGTTACGCTTAACTTTTTCCACCTTTTGCAAATGCTCGTCGGATATACAGACTTTTATCCTGACTCCGCTCTTTTCCTGCGCAAAGCTACCCTTAGCATCCGTCTTGCAATCAGTATAAGGAACGTACGGCTTGATGTCGAAAACAGGTGTGCCGTCCATCATATCTGCACCCGAAATCCCGATAACGTATCCGAGATTTTCGGTAAATTCGATACTTTCTATCTTTACACAACTTAGCCCTATGGGCGAGGGGCGGAAGGGGGAACGGGTAGCAAAAACACCTACTCTCTCGTTTCCACCTAATTTTGGCGGACGGACGGTGGGTGACCATTCTCCCTCTCTTTCATTCTCGGAAAAATTCCACAAAACCCACAAATGAGAGTATTCGTCAAGACCGCGCAATGCGTCCTTGTTTCTATACTTTGGCTCAAAAACTATATACGAGATAAGCGTGGGCGCAAGACCGCTCTGGCGCGGAATTCCGAACTTGGTGGGAAAATCCGATTTTATTTTTGCAATTACTTCAATCTGTTTTTTCATTTTGTTTCACTTTCTTTTTCAGTTGACAAGTTTTCGTTATTATTTGCAGTCTGTGTGTTTTGCTCCGCGCTTTGCGTTACGTTTTGAGGCGTTTCGCTTTTACCGAAAAGCTTTTTAACAAGCCGTATGACAAGGCTGACGTAATACTTGAAAGCTTCGATTCTAAACGTGAACAGCACGAACGACAATCCACCGATTGCGATGCAGATAACGAGCTTTACGACAAACCACAGTATTCCGCTTCCGAGCAACGAGCAAACGTAGCTTGCCAGTCCGCCTGCAAGCACGGCAAGAAGAATACATCCTGCAGTACGCACGAACTGCATAACGATTTTTCCGTTGCTTTGCTTAAATCCGCTCTTGAAAAGGACGATAACCTCTATGGGGAAGCCGATAAGGAGGTTGGGGAGCATATAACCGAGCACTACGCCCAAAGTACCCAAGGGGAAGCTTAGCACTACGGCAAGAGCAATACCAAGTCCCGCTTCGATAAGCGGTTTGTACCAATCCTTAACAAACAGTCCTTTTGCATTTTTGAAGGTAGTGACCGTAAGACGAATAACCGTAACAAACGCGCTTGCAGCGATTGCCACCGTCGTCCAAAAATCAAAGGTCATTTCTCCGCCCACCCAAATGGTTATGAACGGTGTGAAAAGTCCTACGTAGCACACGAAACAGAACACCGCCAAGAAGTTGGAAACGTAGCTCACTCTTCTGAATACTCTGTACTGATATTCCTCGTCCGCCGTGGTACAAAGGTTACCCACACTTGCGGTAAGCGCATTGAAAATAATATTGATAAACGTTCCCACCGCGTTTACTATAAGGATGTAATTAACGTATTTACTTGCGTCCACCAAGCCCACGAACGCGGATATAATAATAGTAGTGGTGCTGTAAACTATAATGGTTCCAATCTTGTGGAAGAACATTGCTCCCACGTTTTTCATAATAGAATTACGCTCTGCCTTTTCCAGTACCAACGTGCGGTTTGCTTTAAGATACGGATACTTTTTGTTTGCCATAAAATTGATTATAACGTTGCTCAAAAAAGTCTTTACCGTCATCAAAATCAAGTATACGTAGTAGTTTTTCCACAACAACAGAACTAAAATCTGCACCGCATAAAGTATTGCGTTTCCGAAATAATCCACGTTTGAAACGAGGTAAGATTTCTGATCTGCGGTGATTATCGTACGCTTGTACGACAGCACGTAGCTGAGCGCGGTGTTTACAAGATATATTGCAAAAAATATCCTTAGCTCGTGAATGTTGAAAGGCAGTGTGGATATATCTTCCTTTATAAGATACTGCAAGAACGGAATGCATAGCGTACCTGCGATAAGCACCACGCACGTTATTACACCGTAAACTCTGCGCAAGAAATTCATAATCTCGCTTATCTTCCGCTCGTCACCCTCCTGTAAGGGCTTATAAAGCGCGTACGCAACCGAGTATGCAAACCCAAGCTCTGCAATGTTAAGCACTTGCAGTATATTGAGAAAAAGTCCGTTAATACCGTTATACTCAGCGCCCAAAATGCGCACGAAAAAAGTACGGGCAATAAACTGCACGATAAGATTGATAGCCATGCTTATCAATCCAAAGCCCGTATTTTTCATTAACTTTTTAATTCTCGACTGCTCTGCCATAATATGTTTGCATTAGTCTCCGTTTTATTAAATTTTCACCAAGATTTTTCCTTTTTTATTTTTGCTTTTTGTTTAGATTTGTAATGGATTCGTAGATACGTTCGCTGTTTTTCGTGTCAATATATGGAAAAAACTTTTCTACGGTCCGCTCGTCAAGCAAGGGATTTCCGTTGCTCATACTCTCTTCTATCATATCCACGAGCTTGTCCTTGTCGTCCGTCCACTTGCCAAGTACCGTGTTTTTGTAATCAAAATATCCCTGTCCGTACTGACGCGCTCTGAACTCCTCTTCGTCGAACTGATAGAAAAGCACGGGCTTGCGCATATACGAAAAATCAAAGAACACGCTCGAGTAGTCGGTTATCATTAGCGAAGCCTGCTTGAGCGCCGTTTGGATATCGTAAGTTTTCCAATCCGCAATCACTATCCTGTTACTGTCGGAAACGAAGTGTCCGATAAACTTTTGCATATTTCTGTGCGGATAGAAAATGAGTGTCGTGCCGTGTTTTTCCAATGCCTGTGCCAGCCTTTTATCCGCTATGAACTCACTCCACTTTTTATAATACTCCGTCGCGGTAAAATCGAGATCTTTGTTTTCACTGCTCGCTCTTCCCAACCAGTTGCGCCAGGTGGGCATAACGAGTATAATCTTTTCATCTCTTTCGTCAAGGCTAAGACTGTCAAACCTCGACAAGCCCAAAAGCTGAACGTAACCCGCAGGATAGCCGAACTGAGTGGACACGTACTCTTGTTCGTCAAGCGCGGACGTGATAAATAATCGCATATACGTATCATTATAAAACAGCCAATCAAGCCTGTTTATGATTACTCCGTGCTGTAAAAATACGCGATTGTTTTTGCGGAGTTTGAACACTACTTCCAAAAGATAGCAAACCGCCGCATTAGGCTTTCCGCCCTTTTGCGAACTGATATTCCTGTCCGCCACGATATACCAAAACCAATGCGAAAGCGTGCCGTAACTTATAACTTTGCCAATATCTTTGACCTTTTGATAATCGGGGGACTGCTTGTTTATGGCATAGGCAATCTTTTGCTTGGGTCTGTTTGCCCTCACCCACCTGAAAAAATGATAGCCGTTATCTCTCGCCTCGTTCCTATCCTCACACACAAGCCAAAAATTGCGGATGAAAATTTTTGCAACAAGCGCAACGGGCAAAACAAGTAAAAACAGAAAGCAATGCCCTATATCGCCTGCAGTAAGATATTTGATCGAATCGGAAAATTTATTTTTCATGTACTCCTCTTATTTATGTTCTTCACTTACAGCTTACTTGCTTCTTGCAAACTTTTTGAAGAACCATTGGCGCACGGAATTTGGCATAAGAACCTGCACCACAAAACGAATAAACTTGGCTTTCTGATATGCCCAAAAGCCTATTATCTTATTTTTGTACATAAACTTAAACAGATCTCTTTCGCTTACGTAATACTTATATCCTCCGCGACGCTTGAACGTGTCTTTGTCTATTCTTGCATACACTAAAACCTCGGGGATATTGAGGAACTTGCAGGACGCAAGATACATTCTCGCCCACAAATAACTGTCCTCGTTGTAGTGCCAATGCTGATAATTGCCTGCCTTTATGACTTCGCTCTTTCTAAACATTACCGTCATGTGATTAAAGGGGCAACGGCTTTTAAGGTACTCGCAAATCTCTTCGTGAGAAGAAGGCACTTTTCTGTAAGAAACTATATTGTCTATGCTTGTGTCGAACTCTGCAATATCCGCGCCAACTATGGAAAGCTCGGGGTCTTTTTCAAAGCATGCAAGCTGTTTTTCGCACCTATCCAAAACGCAAATATCGTCGGTATCCATGCGCGCAACAAGCTCGTTACGGCAATAGTCCATACCTGCCTTAAGCGCATTACCTAAACCCACGTTCTGCTCGAGAGGAACAACGGTATAAAGAGAGGGAGAGGTTGCTTGCAACAAATCGATATACTCCTTAAGCTCCGCATTAACCTCGCCGTCAAGCACTATCACTATCTGCTCGGGCTTTGCGGTCTGTTCTTCCATGCTCTTTACGCACTCGCGCATTTCGTCAGCCTTGGTGTTTTTGTATACCGACGTAAGAAAAGAATAATCCATACTACTCCTCCGCTTTTTCGCTTTCCTGTTTGTTATTTTCGTTAGTTTCTTCTGTGTTTTTCTCGTCTACCTGCTCGGCTTTTATACCGATTTCTACTGTGTTTTGTTCGATTTTGTCACATACGTTATCGACTTTTTCTGCATTTTCAATGCTTTCTTCCACAATTGCCTCATCCTTCTTTTCAGGCACGTAGTCGCCCTTGTACTCCTTTCCGAGCACAGCAAAAACGGTCTTGAACATAATACCGATATCTCTGAAAAATCCAAAGTTTTCGATAGACTTAAGATTGTAATACATCTTTGCCGGTAGCACTTCGTTCACGTACGTTTCATCGGGGTTTGACGATGCGTCCAAAAGCTCGCTCTCGTCCTTGTAATATATTGCCGCGTCGCTCGTTACGCCTGCGGGCAAAAGAAGCGTTGCGTACATCTTTGGAGTGTATTTATCCACGTACTTAGGAACTTCCGGACGAGTACCGACAAAAGTCATAGTTCCTCTGAAAACGTCGATAAGCTGACTTACCTCGTCAAGCCTGCACTTGCGGATAAACTTGCCTACCTTAGTTATTCTCGCATCGTTTTTCACGGTTACCTGACTGCCTTTTTTGTCCGCGCCGTTAACCATCGTACGGAATTTAAATATACGGAACTCCTTGCCATAGCGCGTAATTCTTACCTGTCTGAAAAACACGGGACCCGGGCTATCGATCTTGATAGCTATTGCCAAAATCAGGAAAAACGGCGAGAGGATAATGAGCAATAGTGCCGATACTACGATATCGAAAACCCTCTTCAAAAACAGCGAAAAACCTTTCTTTTTGAGGATATCGTAGTACTTTCTAACCTCTTCGGTTTTCATATATTCGGGTAAATCTTCCCACTTTTTCATCTTATATCTCCAATAATTTGTAAGAAATTCTCGATAACGTATTCGACTTGTTCGTCACTTAAGCACGTGTGAAGTGGTAACGTTATCTCGTTTTTATAATGTTCGTATGCCGAGGGATAGTTCTTTATATCAAAGCCTAAGCTCTTGTATGCGGTATGCATAGGAAGAGGCTTGTAGTGAACGTTGCACGCAATATCACGCTTTGCCATTTCGGTAATTATCGCATTTCGTTTATCTTCGTCAATACCGTCCACTCTCGTAATATAGAGGTGTCCCGACGAAGAATACGAATCGGTATAATGCTCCAAAACGGTTATGCCCTTACCATTAAAGGCTTTGTCGTACTTGTTGACAATTTCCTTTCTACGCGCCAAAATCCCCTCGTAACGGCGCATTTGAGCAAGACCAATACCTGCCGCAACATCCGTCATGTTGCACTTGTACCAAGTTCCCACGATGTCGTATTCCCACGCACCGAGCTTGGTTTTAGCAAGCGCATCCTTGTTTTGTCCGTGAAGGGAGAACAGCTGAAGCTTGCGGTAAATATCCTCGTTGTCCACACCCTCTATATCCTTCCAACAAAGTGCACCGCCCTCGGCTGTAGTGAGGTTTTTAACCGCGTGGAAAGAGAATGCCGAAAAGTCGGCAAGCGCACCCGTTTTAACTCCGCCTCTCTCCGCTCCAAAGCTGTGCGCGGTATCTGCTAAAATTACAATTCTGCCTATCTTTTCCTGCAACTCGTTGCTTGGCTTAAAAAGATGCTTTTTCTCGTTTACTATCTTATAAAGCCTGTCGTAATCGCAAGGAATACCGGCAATATCTACGGGGATTATAACCTTGGTTTTCTCGCTGATAAGGGACGCCACCTTGTCATAGTCAATATTAAAGCCGTCCTTATCAATATCCGCAAGCACGACTTTTGCGCCCACGTGGCAAACAACGGACGCGGAAGCCGTATACGTATAGGCGGAAGTGATGACCTCATCTCCCTCCCCAACACCCAAAAGTCTGAGCGCCATTTCCGCACAGGCGGTCTGACTGTTAAGACAAACGGCACGGTTTACTCCGCAATAGGACGCAACCAGACGTTCGAGTTCTTTTGTTTTGGGGCCTGTGGTAATCCAGCCCGATCTTAACGCGCTTACTACTTCTTCAATCTCAAGCTCACTGATATCGGGTGGCGAAAACGGTACTTTCATGGCATTTCTCCTCGTGTAAAGAATATTTTCCGAATTTAAGGTCCACACTAAAACCGTATGTTTTTTGTGGGAACGTTGTTAGGAATAGTGATTGGAGCAAACCTTGCGCTTGTGGTTTTTTCGCTGTTTTGCGCAAAACACTAAACTTCTACGTATATATAATACCATTAATTAAAATTTTTTGCAACACTTATTAAATGATTTGTTAAATTCTGTTAACATCTTACATTTTAAGCACAATTGTGAACAATGTATTAGAATGCAAAATCCATAAGATGAAATTTTACGTTTTACTATTGACAAACCTGTATAAATAAGTATATAATAAAAACACCTAAATATTTTTTACTTACAGGAGGTTTTTTATGAAGAAATTTATGACGTCAGTTATAGCAAGTGTTTTAATTGCCCTTTCTCTTGCCTTTACAGCTTGCGCAACAGCAACCGACACCACGTATAAGGGAAACTATCAGGACATTGACGCGGAGCAGTTATACACGAGCACGCGCGAGCTTCCCACCAATGAAGAAATAAACGAGCTTTCTCTTAAATCGACGGTAAGCATAGAAACGACGGTAACACAAGATAGTCAGGTTACTACCATGCTTGTGAATCTTAGCGGTGTAATGCAAGGCTCTATAGAAGAGTCGTCAGCTAAAGGCTCAATATCCATGCTTGTAACCGAATCCGTCACTAACAGTAAGGGAACAACGTCAAGCACTATTGATATGAAGTTCTACGTTAACGAGGACAATTATTACCTTAATTATACACAAAGTACTACTGCGGCTGTGGGCAACACTTCCACTACCGTTAAGTGCAAAATATCCAAAGCGGACTTCCTTAAATATTTTGAAGAGTACGGTATAAGCTTCGGATCTCCCACACAAAGCACAGTTCCCTCAGAGCAGACCGAATTCATTTCATACCTTAACGAATTGTGCGACAACGTAGGATACAAGATTTCAGCGGACACTACAAACGGAATTAAAGTAAAGGTGGATATTGCCAACGAAGATAAATTTATCACACACACAAAAAACACAACCCCCGATCTTAAGTATTACGAATTGCTTGTAAACGAGTTTGAAATGTACTACGTGTTTGATAAAAACAATAACTTCGTCGCTCAAAAATCCGTAAACGATATTACCGCAACAACGCTTAAAGGCGACATCGATTTGGTTACCGCCTCGGAAACGAGAGTGTACAACGGTGAGATTACTTTCCCGTCCGATCTTGACACTTACACCCCCATTTTATAACATCCTAAATATACGGTACGTCTTTATACAATGGTTATGTCACAACAAATGGTTGATAAATATTATTATGTTTTGACGAGAAAAACACAAGAAAGACAAGTGTTCTTGTAAGGGCGCATACTTGCAAAGTCTGTAACCGAACAAAACACGCTGTATTTCGTAGTGGCTTTTCCGTC
>JAGAPA010000051.1 GCA_017623455.1 Clostridia bacterium
CCCACCTTTGAAGAGTACGGCTATAAGGTGTACGAGTGCGAGTGCGGACATCGGATAACCGAGATGGGCAACTTGCTTTTGGAACATAATTATGCCGATATGCTTAGCTATGACGAAACCTCGCATTGGTATGCGTGTACGGACGCAGGGTATGAGAGCTTGAAAAAGGGAGAGGCGGAGCATAACCACGTGTTTAAGACGGAAATTGCTCCCACCTTTGAAGAGTACGGCTATAAGGTGTACGAGTGCGAGTGCGGACATCGGATAACCGAGATGGGCAACTTGCTTTTGGAACATAATTATGCCGATATGCTTAGCTATGACGAAACTTCGCATTGGTATGCGTGTACGGACGAAGGATACGAGAGCTTGAAAAAGGATGAGGCGGAGCATACGGATAGCAATGAGCGCATAATAAAAGGCGCTACGGATTCAGAGGCAGGGATAGCAGAATATGCTTGCTCGGATTGTGGTTGCGTGTATCAAAAACCTATATACGTATCGAGTGAAATTTTAACTTTTCCCACGGTAAGTGGAGAGGTATACGTCGGGCAAAAGCTTTCGGACGTGAGCATAAGCGGAGGGGAAGCGAGCGTGGACGGGAGCTTTGAGTGGGCAGATATTAATACTGTAATAACGGATAGCGGAAAGTATACCGCGATTTTCAGACCCACTCTTTCCGACGTGTTTGATAGTGTTGAGTGCGAGATAGAAATAACAGCAACACAGCTTACGGTAACGGTAAACAGCGGAGAGGGCGGAAGCGCGAACTACGACGGGGTGGTAAACGTAAATTACGGCTCGTCCCTTATCGTAGCCTATACTCCCGATATAGGTTATGACGTTGATATGCTCATAATAGACGGAAATGTGTTTACGGGTATTTGCGAATACGAGTTTGAAAACATAAGAAGCAATAGGGTTATAGAGGCGACGTTTGTCGAGGTAATAGCGGAAGATAACGGCGGAGAGGAAAGCAATCTTCCCTACACCGTAACTTACGTGTCCGGTACGCAAAATGCGTATACGATTAGTGGAAACACGGTTACGTTTACCGAAATAAGCGAGAAAACCGTATACGCGATATCGGGTGAGTTAGACGGAAATATCGTGATTGACGTAGGAGATTCGTACAAGTTTGATTTAGAGCTGACCGGTTTTACTCTTACCTCGTCTACTATCAATCCAATAACCGTACTTAGTGGCGATGAAGTGTCCATAACCGCTAAAAACGGACATGAAAACTTTGTGTACGATAAGCGCGAGGCAATAGACGAAACGGATACCACGCTGTATTCGGCGAGCATATATTCGCTTGTGGATTTGGAGATTTGCGGAAAGGGCAAACTGGAAGTTGTGTCAGATAATAACAACGGTATTCATACCAAGGACGATTTGCAGGTTAAAAATCTTACGCTTTACGTTAAGTGCAAAGACAATGCCTTAAAGGGTAACGACAGCGTAGAAATTACAGAGGCAAACACTACTCTTATCGCTACCGCAGGCGACAGTATAAAGACAACGAACAGCCATATAAACGAAACGACTCTTAATCAGAAAGGAACTGTAAGCATTGCAGGCGGAACGCATAACCTTTACGCGGCGTGTGACGGAATAGACTGTGCGTATGACGTGAGTATTGCGGATGGAAGTACGTCTACCGTGATTAATATTTATACCGATAGATATTCAGAGTACTCGGAAGAAGTTACAGCTGTTAGCGAAAGCACGTATTACCTAAGATATACAAGCACGGCGTACAAGTATTCTGTTAAGTATTACAACAGCGATACTGACTATTTGTGGGTTAACGTTAGTGACGATTACAAGACGGTAAGTAGCGGAAGAAACACGTATTACTACTATACGTTTGCTAAAAAATCGGAATATTCGCAGTTTGCGGTATACATGTACAGCTCTTCTCAAACTCAAGGACAAGACAGCGATTATTATGCTTGCTCGTCTTATAAAACGCTTAATGACAGCTATGATACCGTGGCTCTTTCCTACCGTAGCGGATCGCTTTCGGTAAGCTGGACGAATTACACAACCTCTTCTATGCCCGGCGGAATGGGCGGAGGAATGAGCGAAGGAAATTCCGATAAGGGAGATTATTCCACAAAGGGAATTAAGGCAAGTAATTCTATCAGTATTGCAGGCGGAACTGTTAATATTCAAGCTTATGACGACGCGATACACGCCAATAACGACGTAGCTTTAGAAAACGGAGAAGCTCCGCTTGGCAATGTTACTGTCAGCGGTGGAATTGTAACAGCGTATTCTCACGATGACGGCGTGCATGCGGACGGAACGCTTTTAGTGTCGGGTGGAGCGCTTAGCGTAACAAAATCTTACGAGGGAATTGAAGGTGCGTTTATAATCATAAGCGGAGGCGCGGTATCTGTGATATCCTCAGACGACGGATTTAACGGAACGAGCACAACGGGCGCGTCTATCACGATAAGCGGAGGAAACGTTTACGTGTACGCTACAGGCGATGGAATAGACAGTAATAGTACTACAAGCAAGGGTGCTATTGTGTTCAGCGGAGGCAATACCGTGGTTATTTGCAACTCTAACGGAAATGCTTCAATAGACTCAGACGGCGGATATAATCATACAGGCGGAAGAGTGCTTGCTCTTATGACCTCAGGAGGAATGACTAACGAAGCAACTAACGGCAATACGACGGGCAGAAAAACCGCATCACTTTCGCTTACTGCAAATAATTACGCAACGGTTACGGTAGACTCAACTCTTACCGTGGCAGTAAAAATGCCATGTTCGCTTTCCGCTTTTGCCGTATATCTCGGCTCGTCGTCGGCAAGTATTTCGTCATCGTCTTCCGTAAGCGAAGCGGTTGATGCAAACGGCGTATACTTTTTTTAAGCGGTCATCGCGACGGCAGATCAAATAGTTTTTTTGACTTTCTCCATACTTCCTTTCATACTTAAAGCCCTACGGATGTTTTGTCCGTGGGGCTTTAAGTTGCGGTTATTTAAATCGGCGAAGCAAAAACGCTATTGTTGCATTTAGCACGGTACGTATGTGGAATTTCCGTGCGCTTGCGAGGTTTTCGTTGCGTTTTCCAAAGATTTTTCCACACGATAAAAGGTGGGAAGTGATGCAAATCCGCAGTCGAAAATAATTTGCGTTTTACTCTTTTGAGGATTGTTCTTAAGCTCTTCTTTATACTTTGAGTAGCGTATGAAATTAAGGTATGTTTTTAAGGGGATACCGATATATTGGTTAAACGTGCGCGAAAAGTAGCTGGGTGTATATCCAAAACGTGCGCTCAAATCTTCTAAGGTTATGGGCTCGCAAAAGTGCGCGTCTATATATTCTAAAATATCCTGAACGAGCGATACGCTTTTGCTCTTGGGCTTAATTTTTTCCGTTTTGTAGTGTAGCGCAAATTCGCCGAAAAGCGCGGAGGTATAACCTCTTATAATAACGTCGTTTTTTTTGTCGCCTTCTTTTACCAGTGTTTCAATAATGGGTAAAAATTTAGCATTAAACTCTTTGTCGTCGAGTAAATACGGAAGAGTTCTGCCCTTGAAAATGGCTGAGATTTCGTCGGAGATAACGGTGGGAAAACCGAGAATGTGCGCGTTGTAATTTTCGATGGGAATTGCCTTATGCTTAAGATAACTGTCTACAAAAATAATATCGTCCTTGCTCGCTGTGAAAACTTTGTCTTCCAAATAAAAAGTAACGCTTCCCGATAGCACGTACGAAATTTCCATTGCTCTATGGAAGTGCAAAAAGTTTGTGCCATTGCCGTCAGTTATGCGGTATAGCGACGTGTTGTTATCTTTTTGCGCTTCGTAAAAGACGTTTTCTTGCATATTCCCTCCTTCTGACTTTTTTATTTAGTTTAGGCTAAAAAGTAAAAATTGTCAAGAAAATTCAATAAAATCCCTGTTTGCAGAGCAAAAAAGTAAAAAAATGAGAAAAAGCGATATTTAAATGATAGAAGAAAAAGAGTTGATTGCTGTATAATGATTAAAAACCGAGATAAGCGTCCGTAAGCATAGTTGATAGAACTTTTAGTATAAAGTTGTGGAAATTTACGATAGTCTTACAAAAAAGGTTATTGACAATTCTAAAGTTTTGGAGTATACTAACCTTACAAAAGACGATATGACGCCCGTGTTCGACGCGCTTTCTTTAGAATTGGACGGATTGCGTGGAAATTATGATTTTGCACCAAATAAAGATCAGGAAAAGCGTATTGAAGAGTATTTGTTAAACGGTGGTGAGATTTGGGGAGAAATATAATATGAAAAAATTGAGAATTGTTCAAATAGGATGCTTTGAATACGTTCACGCTTTTCACATAGCAAGAGGAGCGGCGGAGCTTGGCGATCTTTTTGAAATTATTGCGTTTGTAGAAGAAGACGAAAATCGACGCAAGCCGTTTATTGACAGCGGACTTTTTAATGGAGTTCCTTTTCTTCCGTTAGAGCAGGCTTTGGAGCTAAAACCTGACGCCGTGTTTGTGGAAACAAGGGAAGAGGATTTGGTAAAATACGCAACGCTTGCTTTAGAGCGTGGCTTCCCCGTACACGTAGACAAGCCGGGCGGAGAGGATCATGAAGAGTTTTGCAGAATGTGTGATTTGGCAAAGCAAAAGAATTTACCGCTCAGCGTTGGGTATATGTATAGATATAATCCGTCAGTACTAAAGATAAAAGAGCTTGTAAAGCAAGGTAAGCTTGGAGAATTACTAAGCGTAGACGCGCATATGGGCGCTTGCTATACCGACAAAAAAATGAGAATACGTATTGCTGATTTTAAGGGTGGTATGACTTTTTATTTGGGCTGTCATCTTATTGATTTAGTAACCTATTTTTTAGGCTTTCCCGACAAGGTTATTCCGCTAAACGGAAAAAGCGGAGCAATGGACGTGGACTGCGTGGATACGGGATTCGTTGCGTTTGAGTACAAAAAGGCGACGTCGTTTATAAGAACGTCTGCTATTGAGGTAAACGCAGGGGGTCGCAGACAGCTTACGGTGAGCGGAACGGACGGCACCGTTTCGGTGCTTCCCTTAGAGCGTCCGTGCGGTAACGGATTTGACGAATGTGTGTACAAAATAGCACTTGATAAATCTACTCCGTATAAGGATAACTCAACAACGTATACGAGTAATCCGTACAAACGCTACGAAGGATTGCTCAGAGCTTTTTATAGCGCAATCGTGGATAAAACGCCTTTAGAGTACACTCCCGACTATGAAAAACGCTTGCACGAAACCGTACTGAAAGCGTGCGGTATAGAATAATTCAGACAGTAAAGACAACGATAAATTTACAGTCCTGAAAATCGTTATCGCGATTTTTGTAAGGAGAAAGAAAAATGAGAGAATTTAAGGCAAACAAAATTCCGGCTAAAATACTTTTTAACCCCAAAGAACCGAGATTTGAAGAGAAGATTCGTAATTTTCAAGGCTGTCCGACTATTGCAATTTCCAAGAACGGCAGAATTTTTGCAGGCTGGTATAGCGGAGGAATATGCGAACCGCACATGGAAAATTACAATCTGTTAGTGTACAGCGACGACGAGGGAAAAACTTGGAGCAAGCCCGTGGTCGTTATTGAGAGCAGTAAAGAAGATTTTATTCACGCGCTCGATATTCAAATTTGGATGGATAAGGACGGTAAACTGCACGTATGCTGGGTGCAGAACAACACTACGATTGCGCCAAGTGAACTTCCTAAATTTGAAAAAGGTCAGCCCGGCGTAATTAAAGACGGGTACTTGTTTGATGACTTTGTGCATGCCGAGTGGGAAATGGTTTGCGAAAATCCCGATGCGGACGAGCTTGTTTTTTCTGAGCCGAGATGTTGGGGTAAGGGCTTTTTGAGATGTAAGCCCAACTATTTGCAAAACGGCGATATACTGTTTTTCAATTACGGACAGACTGATGCGCGTTACGGCTATTCGATATCGCGTGACGGAGGGCAAACCTTTGAGTATTGCTATGGTCCCGAAAAGATAGCAACCTATTTTGACGAGTGCATGGCATATCAGAAGCAGGACGGTGAGGTGCGAGCTTTTGCCCGTTGTTATCTTGGTAAAATCGCTGAGTTTTCATCTTTTGATAACGGCAAAACTTGGACGGAAGCAAAGCTGTCGGATATAGTTTCATCCGATACTCGTTTCTACGTTGCAAGAACGCCGTCCGGTAGAGTTTTGCTTGTTAAAAACGATCACGAAAAACAGCGTAGTCACATGACGGCGTTGCTTTCAGAGGACGACGGAGTGACTTGGAAATACTCTATGCTTATCGACGAAAGGAACGAAATTTCTTATCCCGACGTTGATTTTTACGGCGATAAAATCTATCTTGTATACGATAGAGAGCGTAGTGGAAAGGACAGTGCGAAAGAGATTTTGTTCGCTTCTTTTACCGAAGACGATATAATAAAAGGAGTTCTTCCCACTCCCGTTCAAATTATCAGTAAACCGTAAAATCTTAATACGTATATCGAAAATTAGTACAAATCACGTAAAAAACCGCAATCTCAAAACGAGAGATTGCGGTTTTTTAAGGAGTTAGAAATATTATAAAACCAAATTACAGACTAAGCTTAAGATCGCCCTCTTTTATCCAACCGAGTTTTCTGTAAAGCTCGCTGATAGCAAAGCAAATAATCGCAGGAGCAATCACGCACATGCCCAAAATAATAATGAGTACGAGCCACCATTCCATACCGCCTGCGGTCATGGAGGTAAACGTTTCGAAAACACCTACAAGACCTGCTGTTCCCATTCCGCTTCCGGCAGGTGTGCTCGTGATATGTAGAGCGCACGTAGCAATAGGTCCTAAGATTGCGCTCGCAATAACGGGCGGAGTCCACAAAAGCGGTTTTTTAACGAGATTGGGCATTTGAAGCATGCTTGTTCCCAAGCCTTGCGCAAGTAGACCGCCCCACTTGTTTTCCCTAAACGACATTACGGCAAAGCCTATCATCTGACAACAGCATCCGACAACGGCAGCGCCTGCAACTATTCCGTCAAGCTGAAGCATAACGCCGATAGCCGCGGAAGAAATGGGGAGAGTGAGGAATACACCCATAAGAACGGCAACGAGAACACCCATAAGGAAGGGTTGTTGCTGACCGGAAACTCTGATAATATCGGCAAGCCAGGTCATTACCTGAGATATGGGAGCGCCGAGCGCGATGGATACGAGTCCTCCCGTAAAGATAGTAACGAGCGGAGTAACGATTATATCCACCTTGGTCTTTCCGCTCACAAGCGAGCCGACTTCCAATGCAAAAAAGGAAGCTACAAACGCGCAAAGCGGTTCGCCCACCATTCCGTACGTGATAGATACCGAGTTGTTGAGCATAAACTTGCCTGCAAACGAAGCTATCATTCCCACAACTCCTGCGGTAATGGAAACGAGCGGAGCTTTTTTGAGCTTGTAGCCCATTCCAAGTCCAATTCCCGCGCCCATCATAAATTTTGCGAACTTACCCACGATTTGAATAAGCACACCCGGCTCACCCGGAATAAACGAGCCGATTTTTTCCACTATCGTTCCGATAATAAGCGTAGCAAACAAGCCGATTGCCATTCCTGACAGTCCGTCAATAAAGATATAAGACAAAACCTTTTTCACTTGCGCCCAAAATCCAAGCTTTTCCTCGTTGTTTTGAGGCGCGTTAGATTTTTGGATTTGCATTTCAAAGGGATTGCCGGCGTTCTTTTCTACGATCTTTGCTTCAGATTCGGGAGCAACGCTCGTGCCAACGTACGATGCAACTTTTTCTTCCATGTCCTGTTTTTCTTTTTCTTCCATAGTCAAACCTCCGAAAAAATAAGAATTTGTCGTTATTATAAACCAAACTTTTCTCAATGTCAAGTGTATTGATATGTGTATATACATATTGTTTGTTTTATTAAGAAGGCTCTGAACTTTGCAGGTAATAATTTAAATTATTATATTTAGAGCAAAAGTACTTACAAAACCTGTGTTATTGTTTTGCTAAATAACAATATTGGGAGTACGCCTGCGTACCGCCATTACAAGAACACTTGTCTTTCTTGTGTTTTTCTCGTCAAAACATAATAATATTTATCAACCATTTGTTGTGACATAGCCTAAAAAAAATTTACGCCGATATAATTTACCGACGTAAAAATTTTTATAGTTAGCTTTCAGTCTTGTTGTCGTCCGAGTTCTGCATTTCCTTTTCAGCCATATCCATAGCCTCGTTGTACTCTTCGTACGAGGTAGCGGTGGCTTTTGCGGCTTTTCTTTCCTCTTTCCAAGCGCGTCTTTCCGCTTTTGCGTCAGCTTCTATCTGAAGCTCTTCCGTCCAATCTATAGTTCCGGTAATCAGACCTTTTTTCGTAAGCACGTTCACGAGAATAATAACCGCGATGCCCACAACTACGAATATTATGGACTGAACCTGAGAGGGGGATAGTAACGATCCGTCCACACCGCCTCTATAGTCGGCTCTTAAGTATTCGATAAAGAATCTCCAAATACCGTAAGCAATCGCGTAAATGCCGATGCCGTAGCCTCTTTTGGTTTTTCTTAAGTTGTAAACGACGAAGAAGAGGAACAACATAAACAGGAAAAGAGATTCGAACAGCTGAGTGGGAAGGCGAGGAACGCCTGCGCCGTGACCGTGAACGAATACTACGGACATGAAGCCGTCTACCTCCATACCGTAACAGCATCCGGCCATAAAGCATCCGATACGTCCGAATGCGTGCGCTATACAAATGCAAGCTGCTGCAAAATCGGCGATATCCCAAAAGGCTTGTTTGGTTTTACCTTTGAATCTGATAAGAACGTAAATAATAAAACCTGCAGCTCCGCCAATCAAACCGCCCATAACGGTAAGACCGCGCAATGAGAACGTTCCCGTTGCGAGAAAGTCGTAAAAGCCTTGAAAGAGCATAGCGGAAAGAAAACCGAGTATAACTCCGATAATTGCCGCCGTAAAATAGGTGTCGAACAAAGTGTCGGGCATTTTTGATTTTTTAATGAGCAGTTTAAGGGTAAACATACATGCTATGAGTCCCAGCGCAATAAAAAATCCGTATGAGGGGATTTTGAATTTTCCCAATTCTATAAGATAAAGTTGCATAATAACCTCCGTAGCGGATTACATTATCCGCATTAATTAATAATAACATTTTTCTTGCGATATGTCAAGAGTGAAAGGGGTATTTTGTTTTTATCTTCGCTTATATTAAAAAAAATGGCTCTGTCCCAATCTGCGGTTGATTTTCAAGCGTAACGCTTGACCTAAAATAGTTTACAATATAAAGAAAAAAACAAACTTTAGTGGGTTATTGAATTTTGGTATGATTTATAGCTTTTTAGTACCACTACGAAATACTGCGTAAATTACTCAGTTACGTTAAATCGCCTTATGGCTAATCAACCATATTTTGTGACATAGCCAAAAAAATAATTCCGGACGGCTGTAAAATGCATGAAAAATTAATTTTTATAAAAATTTTTTTTAAGATAAAAATTGTGTGAAATTTTTTGCTTTCTTATAACGGTTTTTTACTGTTTTTCGTACAAAAACGGCAGATTTTGAATGAAAATACATAATAAAGTATACGTGCGTGCGAACGTACGTAATATAAAATATATTAAATAAAGTTCAAAAATGCTTTTGTGCTGCGTTAAATTTGCTTGACAATTCAAGCTTGTTGGGGTTATAATAGGATAACGTGAATTTTATGAACGAGAATAAGGAGAATTTGCATGAAAAAGTTATCCAGAATCATTATGCTTGTGGTCTTAGCTTTGGTTATGTTACTTCCCGTGGGATGTACCATTACACCCGAAAAGGGTTCGAACGGTCTTGTTTACGAACTTGACCTTCTTACCAATACTTACACGGTAGTAGACTACAAAGCAGTAGAGGAAGACGTTAAAATTGAAGGAAGAAAAATTCTTGTAAAAGAAGTTGTTATTCCCTCTACTTTCAACGGTAAGCCCGTTGCAAAGATCGACGTGAGTGCTTTCGCACAGAAATACACCGAAACACGTCACGACTATCAGGAGTACATTGATTTTTCCAATGACAAACTCACTCTTGATACCTTTAAGGCAAATAATGGTGATCTTTGCTATTACGCAAAAGTTCAGAAGGTAGTAATTCCCGCATCGGTTAAGACTATCGGTGATTTCGCTTTCCAGAACTGCAGCGAGCTTAAAGAAATCGTTTTGGACGATTCTATCACCTCTATCGGAAATTCTGCATTCGCAGGATGTACTGAGCTCACCACGCTTTCTCTCAGCGGAGTGCAGAATGCGCAGACTAACCAGTTGCCTTCCGGTCTTAAGAAGATCAGCGACGGTATGTTCTTTAAGTGTTCGTCACTTGAAGAAGTATACATTCCTTCTTCCGTAACCAAAATCGGTAAGCTTGCATTTGCATCGTGTTATGCTCTTGAAGACGTTAAGATAGAGAGAGCAAACGGTGATTTTGCAATGGTAGGAAGCGAGTCCGAAGTTGATATGACCGACAAGGACGGCGTAGCAATTACGTCTATTGACAACTATGCGTTCAAGGATGCGGTTAAGATGCAGTACTTCAACGTTCCCAACTCGGTTAAGTCTTTCGGTGTTTCCGTATTTGAAATGCCCAAGCCCGACGATAAGAACGTTAACTCCAAGTCCTCTCTTATCGGTGTAAGCTTCTCCGATCAGATTAAGGAATTAGGTTCCGGAATGTTCAAGAACTGTATTTCTTTGGACGAGGAAAAGCTCGACCTTTCCCAGATTGAAAAGATTGGTTCGGGAATTTTCGAGGGATGTACCTCTCTTACCTCCGTACAGCTTAACGGAATGATCACCGCAATCCCCGAAAGAGCTTACTATGGATGTACCGGTATTACTACCGTTGACCTTACTAAGTACTATGATAGCGAAACCGACAGCTATTTGCCCACTCAGGTAAATTATATCGGTGAAGCGGCATTCAGAGGATGTTCTTCTCTTCGTTCTATCGAACTCGGTAACGACGAAACCAGTAAGATTACCGACATTAAGAGATATGCATTCAAGGATTGCCCCGCTCTTCGTTCTATCTATATCCCCCTTACCGCAATCAGAATCGACCCCCGTGTATTTGAAAACTCGGGCGGAACCGTAATCTATGCTAAGGATATTGTCGGTGCGTCCGCAACAGGCGAGCAGATTGTTCGTGCTCCCGGTTGGTCTAACGGATCCGCTAACATTATTGAGAATTTTGTAAGCGTAGTAAAAGTAGCCGATGCAAACGGTAAGATTGTTGCGGAATACGTTATTCTTGACAAGCCCGGCGGAGAAGCGCCCGGACAACCTAACGATCCTTCCGATGACTATGCAAGCCTTGCTCGTTACGTAGACTTTGACAACACGACTTATACTGTTCCTGCAACCATTAGCTACGATTCCAGAGATTATTTGGTAGAAGGAATTTTGAAGTCTTCGTTCAAGAACTGCGACGCGCTCGAAGCTATTGAGCTCGATCCTGTTTCTCAGATCACAAAAGTAGAAAGCGAAGCGTTTGCAAACACTACGAACGTTAAATCTCTTGACCTTTCCGTTACCAAGGTAACCGCTATCAACGAAAGAACCTTTGCTTACGGAAAGAGCCTTCAGAGCGTAATTCTTCCTGCTGATATTACAGAAATCAAAAAATCCGCATTCGAAGGATGTTCTTCCATCGTTAACTTAGATATTTCTTCCGTATCCAAGGTCGGTAAGGCTGTATTTAAGGATTGCGTTTCTCTCGAAACCGTAAAACTCGGCGCTATTACTGAGTTTTCCGAGCAGATGTTCTACAATGCATCCAAGCTCGTAAACATTCAGGTTGCAGATATCTCTAAGGTGACCTCAATCAGAGCAAGAGCGTTCTTGGGTTGTTCTTCTCTTAACGAGACCAACTTCCCCACCGGTGTTATGACTGGTCTTACTATAATCGATAGCGAAGCATTCAGCGGATGTTCGGGTTATACCACCTTTGCTATTCCTGAGAAACTTAAGACTATCGGTGGTAAAGCATTCAGTGGATGTACTGGTCTTGCATCCTTCACCATTGATCCGTTAAACGTGGACTTCGTGGTAACGGAAGACAACGTTTTATTTAAGAAAAAGACCGTAAATCTTACTGTTAAGTATTTCTTATCCGAAAGCGAAATTGCAGTAGATGCTGCTGATGCAAAATCGGTAAAAGTTCCGGTGGAATTTTATCCCGAACTTACCTACTATCCTGCAAACAGTGAAAGCTCCAGTCTTTTCATTGATATGCTTAACACTTATACTTTTGCACAGGTTTATAATATCGCTAAAGAAGCAAACGGAGGTAACGACGTTTACGCAGTTACGTCTGATTTGAGTAACTTCCGGATCTTCAACAGAGGTAAAGATTATATCACTGCAGACGGTACGGTTCACTACGTTTCCGCAAACAGAAGTGGAAAGATCACAGCCGTTACCAAGAATAAGGCACAGGTAAGCGGTATTACCGATTACGTTGTAGGTAAGATTGGCGACTCCGGCATTATCGCATATGCATTCGAAGGCGCAGCAAATCTTGAAGAAATTAAGATCTACGGAAACGTAACTATCGGAACAGGCGCATTCAATAACTGTAGCAAGCTTACCTCTATTGAGGTGCTCAAGGCGTCTAACGACGATAAGTACAGCAACCTTAACAATGACGGAGTGCTTTATAACGGTTCTTACGTTGACGGAGTATTTGTTCCCACTTCAATCATTCAGTTCCCCTCCGGTTGTGATGTTGACAGATACGAGATGCCCGAAACCGTTGGTTCTATCGCAGTTAACGCGTTCTCCAACGTAAAGAGAATCGGTACGTTCGTATTCAACAGCAAGATTGGTTGGGACGACAAGAACTACCACGGTGTTGATAAGGCATTTGAAAATGCAAACATCGAAAAGATCGAAATTCCCTCTCAGGCTGCATGGGTTATAGATAAGGACGAGGAAGGAAAAGAGATCCACACTCTTCAGCTTTATGCTGACGGCGTATCCTCTGATAAGCTCTACGATAACTCCAACGGTAAGTTTATCCTTGATAGCTACGGAATTTTGTACAGTGTAAACATTGGTTCCGAAACCGTTTCTGTAGACGGTGCTACCACCACTACCAGATTCCTTAACTACTATCAGTTGATTTACGTTCCCACCGGAATTGATCTTACAGGCAAAACGCTCACCATCCCCAACGAATGTACCGTAATGCCTTACGCATTCGCAGGTAACGATACTCTTGATACTATCGTTCTTGGAAGAAAGGTTTCCATGGTTGCGCACTCCTTCGACGGATGTAAAGACCTTACCATCCTTTACCAGAGCGGTCGTGTAGACTACGAAGATATGGGATATCTCAACGAGAGCAACTTCGTTGACGCAAACGGAGAAGAAACCAATATCGCGTTCAAGAATGCGAAGGTATACTACTTCAGCGAGGATATGATCGAGTCCGATGAGTATAAGTTCTGGCACTACAAGAGCGCTCTTGACGATCAGACCGGCGCGCCCTTGACCTACGATTCTTCTGTAGACAGCAAAGTTCCCGCAGCTTTGAACGGAAGCCCCGTAATCCATCAGGATAACGACCTCCTTGCTAACTACGGCTATGAGTATCAGCTCGCTGTAAACGAAGAAGGCGAATATTATCAGGATGCTGCAGGTAACTGGGTAATCCAGACCAACAACTTCGGCGAGAGCCAGTTCGTTATCGCATACTGGAACTAATCCAAACAAACAACAAAAAACCTTAACCTATAGCGTGATACTCTTAACGGAGTATCACGCTAATTAAGTTTGCCCTTCAGGCAAGTGAAGTTATCTTCGATAGTGAAGTTCACTTTGTGAGTGAAGTTTCGCCTGACGGCGAAGTGTGGGCAAACTTAACTTCACTTGTGCGTAGTACAAACTTCACTGCGTAGCAACTTCACTTTCGCGATAGCGAAAACTTCACTCACAGAAAAAGAGATAACATTTCGGCTACTGACCGATTTGTTATCTCTTTCTGCTTGTTATATGGGTTTGGGCTTAGCCCATTTGCGTTTGACTAATCAAATGCGATGCTTGCACTTTTGTCAAATTGTTAATTCTCCGCACGGCTTAGTTGGTAATAGTTTTATAAATTATAACGTAGGGGCGATTCACGAATCGCCCACCATAACAAGACTAAATTATTTTGCCCTCGAAAACGTTTGTGTGTAAAAATATAAAAGTAACACAAAACTCTTCCGCATATCTTAAGGGAAAGCAGTTGTTCTACAAATAATAACGTAGGGGCGATTCACGAATCGCCCACTATAACAACACAAAATTATATGCGTTGCCCGAAGTTCTTTGTACGTAACAAAATAAAGCGAAGTATCCTTCCGCACGGCTTGAAAGATAGTAATAGTTTTACAAATAATAACGTAGGGGCGATTCACGAATCGCCCACCACAAGATAGCCTTTACCTAAGCAAAAACTGCCTCATTCTATATTAATAGAGTGAAGCAGTTTATGTTTATTTAGATATTCAAAAGCTTTTTTATAAGATCTGAGCCGTTTTCCAAAAAGCAACGCGTTGTTTTTACGCTATCTTCGTCAAAGGTCTTAACTCCGCAACCGCGCTTCTTTTCGCTGTCGTAAATAAGATACGGAACAGGGTCGGAAACGTGAGTTTTAAGCGAGATTGGCGTAGCGTGGTCGGGGCAAATGAGAATATTGAACTTGATATTATTCTCTTTTAAGTGTTTTACTATTGGGGTTATAATCTTTTCGTCGATAAGCTCCAAAGATTCCACCTTTTCTTTATAATTACCTTGATGTCCGCACTCGTCGGGAGCTTCGAGATGAACGTAAACGTAGTCGTGATTCTTAAGCGCGGAGATTGCAGCATTAGCCTTTCCTTCAAAATTGGTTTTTATCGTACCCGTTGCGCCCTCAACGTCAATGCTCGTCATATTTGCGCCGATGCCAATGCCCTTAATAAGGTCTACCGCTGAAATAACTGCGCCCTTTACGCCGTATTTTGCCTCAAAGCTGTCAAGAGCAGGCTTTCTGCCTTCGCCCCAGAACCATAGAGAGTTGGCAGGGTTGAGTCCCTGAGCTTTACGCTTGCGGTTGATTGGGTGATTGCTTAAAAGCTCGTAAGAGCGTTTCATAATAGCAAGCATTTCGTCTTTATATTCGCCTTTAGGAAGATATTCGGTGATTTTCTTATCCGAGATATCGTGCGGAGGAGTGAGGATTGCGCCCGTGTTTCCGTTTTTGCGGAGCAGGCAGTGTCTGTACGAAATTCCCGAGTACAGCATAAGATCGCCCTCGTTAAAGAATTGCTTAAGGTACGAGATGAGCTGAGAAGCCTCCTGCGTCGTTATTTCGCCCGAGGAGTAGTCCATCATCGTTTTGTTTTCGTAGTCCTCTTCTTCGGAAAGGGTTACAAGGTTTGCTCTGTACGAAATATCGGTTTTTTCCATTTTAACACCAATAGAGAGCGCCTCGAGAGGGGATCTTCCGGTATAATATTTTTCGGGCTCGTAACCCATAACGGAAAGGTTGGCAACGTCACTGCCCGGCTTCATGCCTGTAGGTACGGTTCTGCACAAGCCCACTTCGCCGTTAAAAGCAAGGTAGTCCATCATGGGCTTTTTAGCGTCTTTCATGGGGGTGCGGTTTTCAGCGTTGTTGTAGTCTGCCATGCCGTCACACAAAATTACTATATGTTTTTTCATTATCTAACCTCGTTGTTTTCTTGAATATTTTCTTCGGTTTGTGTTTTTTTCTTGTACGTTGCAATCTTAACAATAAGAACAACAACCACGATAAGAGCTATAATTCCTATTGCCGTAATAATATAATTGATAACAGTCTGGGGCAGGAAAGCGCATAAAAGCGTCATAATTGAGGATGCGATAAAGTTACCTAAGATAACCGCGCCGAGAGCATGTGAATACTTCATCTTAAGGATGGAAGCAACCGCGCATCCCGTCCAAGCACCCGTGAGAGGAAGCGGTATGCCCACAAAAAATACCAACCCCCAAAACTTTTTTGCATTGCTTGCTTTTTCGTCTATCTGTTTACTTTTGTCTTCAAACTTGCTGTAAAGCGCGTCGCCTATTCTTTTGAAAAGCTTAGTCGTGGACAACCACTTAATAAACGGTATCAGAATCAAAAGCAACAGCGGAGCAATAACCGAAGAACCTAAAAAGCCCCACAGCCAACATTCGTACCAAGGTAGTCCGTACCCAAAAGCCATTGGTATGGCAAGTCGCGCCTCAACTATGGGGAGGATTGCGATAAGTACGATAACTATTTGCGGATGCACGAATACGTCCGATAAAAAGTTTTGAATTATAGAAATTATTTCGTCCATTTTAACCTGCCTTTTTGTCTACGTTTATTTTATACTATCTCGAAAAATTTGTCAATGAAAACTTAAGCCCGAACGTATAATATATTGTTTTGGCTTGGATTTGTTTTAGGTATTTATATTTTACGCAAAGCGTGGCGCGTATATTCGCACTTAAAATCGGGTAAACAAACTAAAACCTTGACTTTTATATAAATTTGTATTATACTTATAATAGTGTATTGTGGGGTGTTATGCTCACATTATACTGAAATAAATTTCGCCTAAGAGGTATCTATGGAAGAAATAAAAAATCAACCAAAGCAAAAAAACTATAAGCTTCGTAGAGCGTTGTACGTGATAATCAGCATCGTTGTGGATATTGCGTTATGCGTGCTTGCATATTGGATTGCAAGAACGATAACGTTCTTCGATCCGTTTTTTGAAAAAGCTTGGAAGCTTTTCGAGCCGTTTAATCTTCTTGCTCTTTCGGTTTCGGTGGTGGTAACCGTAATTTCACTTGCGTGCTTCGACTGTTACAGCGCGATATGGAAATATGCGAGCAGAGTGGAGCTGATGAAAATTATATGCGCTTACGTTGTCGTGTTTGTAGTTGTCAATATTTTCAAATACGCAATGGTGCTTGTTGGTGAAATAATTCCTCTTTTTAACGAATTTAAGTACTGGGAAAGTCATATACTGTTATATATCTTCTTTGCGCTCGTGTTCACTCTTGCTTGGAGATTTTTCTTCAGTATTTTGCACTATATCAAGCATTTGTGGGGCAAAAACGCAAAGCGCGTAAAGATCACGCGTACGCTTGTGATCGGAGCGGGATTTGCAGGTTCGCTGGCGGTTGCAAAGTTTGTTAATCATCCCGAGGACGGTTACGTTCCGCTTGCAATACTTGACGACGATCCCGAAAAGCAGGGACATAAGATATACGGAGTAAAGGTCGTGGGTGCTATTTCGGACGTTGCTAAGGCTGTTAAAAATTACGCGCCCGACATAATCGTTATTGCAATAAACGCGATAACTAAATCCCAGCTTAGACATATTCATGATATGTGCTCACAAACGGGTGTTCCCGTAAAAATTATTCCCAATATTTCCAATGCCGAAGAATATTCGCAGAGTAATCTTTCCTTCCAAGATATTCGCATAGAGGACCTTTTGGGAAGAGAGCAGTTCAAAGTAAAGCAAGAGCTTATGGACGTGTCCGTAAAGGATAAAGTAGTATGCGTAACGGGCGGAGCGGGAAGTATCGGTAGCGAGCTTTGCCGACAAGCCCTCAACTTCGGTTGTAAACATCTTATCATCTTTGATTACCACGAGAACGGTATGTTCTTCCTCAATCAGGAGTTCGTAAAAAAGTACGACACTTCGCGCTATACCTTGGTTATCGGTACGGTACGCGAAAAGGAAAAACTGCTCGAGGCATTTAGGAAATACAAGCCCGAAATAGTGTTCCACGCGGCGGCTTATAAGCACGTTCCCATGATGGAAATTGCTCCCACGGAAGCAATCAAGACCAATCTTTTTGGAACGAAAAACGTTATAGACTGTGCGGAAGAAACGGGTGTAGAAAAGTTCGTGCTTATCTCCACCGACAAGGCGGTAAATCCGTCCTCTGTCATGGGTGCGAGCAAACGTATCACCGAAATGCTGATACAGATGCGCGGAAGAAAGTCTAAAATGAAGATGGCGGCGGTGCGATTTGGCAACGTTTTAGGCTCTAACGGAAGCGTAGTTCCCATCTTTTTGCAACAGATAAAAGAGGGTGGTCCAATTACTTTAACTGACAGAAATATCAAGCGTTACTTTATGTCCATCCCCGAAGCTGTAAAATTAGTTCTTCAAACGGGCGCGTTTGCCGACAGCGGAGAAGTTTTCGTGCTTGACATGGGCGAACCCGTATACATTTACGACCTTGCTTGCTCGCTTATCCGTCTTAGCGGACTTATTCCCGAGGAAGATATCAAGATTGAGATCACGGGCTTAAGACCGGGCGAAAAATTGTTCGAGGAACTTAGGTACGATAAAGAGCTTGTCGATACAACGGCGCACGAAGGCGTGTTCGTAAACAAGCTTCAGGATATTGACGAAGACGAGTTTAACAAGATTTTAGCCGAGTTTAAGGTGCTTACCGACAACGAGGATGAGGACGGAACGGAAAAGAAGATCTTTGAGGTTGTTCCCAACGAATACCGTCACTAAAAAAGGAGTATAAATGGAAATCTGGCAAGCAATAATTTTGGGTTTTGTGCAGGGTATTGCGGAGTTTTTGCCCATATCCTCGTCGGGACATCTGATACTTGTTCGTTCGCTTATGGGCTTGGAGGGCGATTATCTGCTCTTTGATATAATGCTTCACGTAGGCACGCTCGGCGCAGTTGCGGTGTACTTTTTCAAGGATATTTTAGAGCTGTTCAAGCCACCGTTCAAGAGAATGGGATTGCTTGTCTTGGCAACGATCCCGGCTGCCCTTGTAGGTTTGTTTTTAGGCGATTTTGTGGACGGAATATTTATGAGCGGAAAATATCTTTGCTTTACATTTCTCGCAACTGCAGTTCTGATGTTCCTGACCGAATTTTTTGCAAAGAAAGAAGATTACAATAAGCCTCTTACAATAAAGACGGCAATAGGAATGGGTCTTATGCAAGCCGTAGGCGTTCTGCCCGGAATATCCCGAAGCGGAAGCACGATATTTGGCGGAGTAATAACCAAGACCGAAAAGAACGAGGTTGCATCCTTTTCTTTCCTTATGAGTATCCCCATGATACTTGGTTCTGCGGTGGTAGAAACGTATCACGTAATAACGGACGGAGCTACGGTGTACGTTTTGCCCATGATAATCGGTGTAGCAGTTGCGTTCGTTAGCGGTTACTTTGCTATCAAGCTTGTTATGGGGCTTGTAAAAAAGGCAAACTTCAAGTGGTTTGGAGTGTATCTGGATGCCCTTTCTTTCATTACTTTCTTTTGGCTGTTCTTGTAAAATAAATGCGTTATAAAACAGCACGTTAACAATAAAATCCCATATACGTATATGAGAAAAAGCGACGAGAAGTAAAAATCGGTATAATAAAAGTACATCGCGTATTTTTGCGCGGTGTACTTGTTTTTTTATAAGATAAAAGGCGTTTGATTATCAAACGCCTTTTGTGTGTTTTAGTATTGCATTAAGCTTACAGCTTAGCTTTCAGATTAAAGATCTCTGGTTGCGTCGGGTTCAGACTGAATTGCAACGGGTTCTGCATTGCCGTACTTCTTGTTAACGATAATCTTGGTAACGATCATGCATCCGATCATAACTGCAATGGAGATGGGAAGCATTACGTACCAGTAAGGAACAAAGCCTGCTACAATGAAGCATACGAAGGATACGGCTGCAATATAGACAGAATATGGAATCTGTGTGGAAACGTGATTGATGTGTTCGCACTCTGCGCCTGCGCTCGACATAATGGTGGTATCGGAGATGGGAGAGCAGTGGTCACCGCAAACCGCACCTGCAAGACAAGCGGAGATACCTACGACAAAGAGAGGATCGGTCGGAGCAAACATAGCCTGTACGATAGGAATAAGAATACCGAACGTTCCCCAGCTTGTACCTGTTGCAAATGCAAGAACGCAAGCAACGAGGAAGATAACAGCAGGAAGGAACTTTGCAAGAGTATCGGGGAAGTTCTTCATCAAGCCTTCTACGAAAATATCAGCGCCCAATACGGAGGTGATGTCCTTAAGAGCGGTAGCAAACGTAAGGATAAGGATAGCGGGAACCATTGCGATAAAGCCCTTGGGAATAGCATCCATGCACTCTTTGAAGTTAACGGTCTTTCTGATAACCATGTAGATAATGGTAACGACAAGGGTAATAAGACCTGCCCAAGGAAGAGCAACGGTTGCATTGGTGTTACCGAATGCGCCGATGAAGTTCCAAGCGTTGTCTGTTCCGCCCCAGATATCCGTACCAAAGAATCCGCCTACGTAAACAAGAGCGAAGAGAGAGCAGATAAGAAGAACAACGATGGGGATAATAAGGTCGAATACTCTGCCTCTTTCACTGCAATCCATAGCATCGTTAGCGGTAATCTGAGCACCGCTGAAAAGATCGCCGTTCATAGCGTTTTCTTCGTGCTTTCTCATAGGACCGAAGTCGAACTTCATGAGGATAAGGCAAACAACGAAAACAAGTGTTAAGATAGAGTAGAAGTTAAAGGGGATCGCCATAACGAAAAGGTTAAGACCGTTTCCGTCGGCAGCATACTTAGAAACAGCTGCAGCCCAGGACGAAATGGGAGCGATCATACAAATGGGAGCTGCGGTTGCATCGATAATAAAGGCAAGCTTACTTCTCGAAATCTTGTGCTTGTCCGTTACGGGACGCATTACCGAGCCAACGGTAAGGCAGTTGAAGTAGTCGTCGATAAAGATAAGAACGCCGAGAACGAAGGTGCAAAGAGCTGCGCCGATCTTTGTCTTAACGTGCGTCTTAGCCCAATCACCGAATGCTCTGCTTCCGCCTGCTTTGTTAACAAGCGCAACCAAAATTCCAAGCTCTACAAGGAAAACAAAGATACCTGCAGTGCCTGCAACCGCGCCTGTGAGGCTGTTTACGGTGTTGTCCATTGTTCCGAGGAAATCAAATCCCGAAGCCAAAATCGCGCCTGAGATGATACCGATAAACAAAGAGGAGTAAACTTCTTTGGTTATAAGCGCAAGACCGATTGCGATAATGGGAGGAAGAAGAGCCCAGAACGATCCGTTTGTTTTGTCTACGGTGCCGGTAGCAACCGCAACAATGAGTAAGGTAAGAATTACTACAGCAGCAACGATGAGCGTAATAATTTTACCCTTGCTTTTCTTAGTTACGTCTAACATAACTTTCTCCTATAAAAAAAATTTTTTTATAAAAAAATCACAGTACGCTATAGCATACCGTGACAGAGTATCATCATTAGTATACGATAGCGCTCCACCTCAAAAAAGAAGTGACAGTCGAACGGATATTCTCCGTCCGCCCGAAAAAACGAGCTTAAGGCAAAACGCGTTTTCTCTCGGCATCCTCCCCTTTACCGCAACGCAATTACAAGCCTTTTGCGTTGTTTATAATGTCGGATGCGCCTCTATAATTTTCTTATACTAAAAATATATACTATTTAGAAAATAAAGTCAACAGTTTTAACACAAAAACAACACAAAATCCCCTAAAAATCGTTATTTTTGCTGTTTTTTGGATTTTTGTGCCTACGGCAACGTTGCGCCGTATACGTCAAAACCGCCTTTATGTAAAACGTGCGAAGGCGCGCAAAGCGAAGTATAAAGCGACAGTTTGCCTTTGTGTTTGAGCTTTAACGTCGTAGGCGCTAAGCTTATAACAGGAGAAGAGAGCCCGGTGCTTAGGTGAGTAATGGACGTGACGCCTGATTTGTATATTGCAAAAACAGCCGCGCCGTCAATAAAAATGCAATCGTAAACAGAGGAGGCAAAATCCTTAAAAACCGTGTTGTCGTTGTATGAGAGAAGGCTGACGCTTTCACCGTTATCAAGTCCTACGTAACATACGGACGAGTCGGTATAAATGCTTGCGCCCTTGCACTTTTCCATCAAAAGCTTTGGTTCGCCTTGCGCCATATTTTCGTCAAGCTCTATCGCGTACGCGTTATTATCGGATAGCGCGGTTACTAAAAAACCGTTGCCGTACGGCTTGGCGTCGCACACGGTGTAGTCGGTTACTCCCGAAAAATATTCCGTTTGCATAGATAGCGAAACGTTGTGTATAACCGAATATCCACCGCGTTTTACGGAGCCGTACTGCGCGTTAAAAAATATGACCGTTTTGTTGGAAAGCGGATAGCACGCAACAGCGGACAGATTGTACAGCGAGTAAATATCTCTGTGGTATATTTCCGTAAGGCTTGCGTCGTACTTAAGATACGTCAAAACGTAATCAAATTCGCCCTGATGCTTTATCGCAACACAAACGTTAGAATCGTATCCGAGATACTCAAGTCGCGCATTTTTATACGTAACGGAAACGGATGAAGACGGAATACCGTCAAACCCCATAATTTTTATGGACAGGTTGTCCTCTTTTTCTATGCCCAAAGCAAAGCCGTAAGGCGTAAGAGCTACCGATACTATTTTGCCTTCCATCGTAACGCTGAGCGGATTTTCCCCGTCCTTTTGCATAACACCGCACTCAGAATTGTAAAACACGTACGTGTCGTCCCCCACAAAAAACGCGTCCACAAAGCTGTCGTCGTGTTCGGTTCCGTAGCTTTTTACGGACGATACGGCAGGTAGGAATACCGAGGGCGAAGCAAGAGAGGACGTAGTTGCGCTTATGTAATTATCTATGGAAAGATTGATCACGATACCGCCAAACAGTAGAACCGTGATTATGCTTAACAACAAAATTATTCTAAACCTTTGCCTATTAATTTTTTCCATAATTTACTCCTTTTGCGGAATACGTATGTGAGATTTTTGGTTATATTCCGCATTTTTTGGAGTAATTATAACACTTGTAAGGCGCGTTGTGCGCACAATTTCAAAACTCGTGGTCTTTCGCTAAAATTTCCATTCTTTTGCGTATGGTTTCGACAATTGCCTTCGTTCCGTCCACGTTAAGCTCGCTCATTGCCCTGATATAATCCGCCCTGTTTTTACTTAGCAAGTCAAGAGAAGAAAAAAGAGAGTCAATAGATAGCGAGGACTGCGGAAGATGAATGAGCGCGCCCTTACTTTCGTAGTATTTTGCGTTTTCTATCTGATCTCCGCGAGTAGCTTTTTCAAGCGGAATACATACGCACGGCTTTTTAAGTGCAATAAGTTCGCTTAAAGAGTTCGCTCCGCCTCTGGTAACAACAAAGGAGGCAAGCGCGTACAAGTCCTGCAGATTGTGCGCGTACGGGATTTGGTAATAATCTTTTTTGGTGTATATGCGTTTTTCTCCGTTGCCCGTTACGTGTATAACGTTATACCTTTTTGTGAGAGTATCAAGGTTGGAAAAAACAAAATCGTTTATGCTCACGGCACCGCTCGATCCGCACACGAAAAGCAGGAACGGTTTGGAGTTTTTTTGCGCGTTGAGCATGTGAATGGCGCGGATTGCACTACCCGAATAGATATCTTTGCGTATGGGCGAGCCTACGTATTGTGCGTTTTTGTACTTTATAGTGTCAAATGCGGTAAACAATACCTGCGCATGATTTTTAGCGAGCTTGTTAGCAAGACCCACCGTTTTGTCGCTTTCGTGCAAAAACAGCGGTATGCCAAGACGATTGCAGGCGATTGCAACGGGCAAGCCCACGTAACCCCCCTTAGAGAAAACAAAGCGCGGAGCAAGCATTTTCAAAACGTATTGCGCCCTTTTTACGGCTAAGCCGAGCTTTATGGGAATAAGCAGATTTTTTAAGGACGTAGAACGTATTAATTTTACGCACGGAATTTCGTGAAAGGTTACGAAATCGTATGCGGAAATAATATTTTTTTCCATGCCCAAGCTCCCGATATAATGCACGTCGTAATCCTCAAAATACGGGAAAAGAGCAACGTTAGGCATAACGTGCCCTGCGGTTCCTCCGCCTGTAAAAACAACTTTTTCTTTCATACGTATCACCTCAAAACGCGCAACGGAGCGCTTATAAGAATTTTATTGCATAAGTACCGCAAGTCTTCGGTTGCAGTGCGGTATAGCGAGAACTAAATTGATTTTATCTTGCAACATAGTCTTGACAAAACTGCGGATATATAGTAAAATAATGTAAAGGGCGCAAAAGTGCGTCCGTATATAATTATTATCGGTTTAACCTAAAACTAAACCGACGGAGAGTAAAATGAAAAGAAAGATGCAAAAAGTAAACGGTAAGGATTTGTCTGTAGTATATTGGGATAACGTTGCAACCCCCATCGCAACCGTCCAGATTCTGCACGGCATGAGCGAGCATATAGAGCGTTACGACGATTTTGCAAAAGCGCTCAATAAGGCCGGATATATCGTAATCGGCGCCGATCAGAGAGCGCACGGCTATACGGATAAGGAGAACTTGGGAAAGGTAGGCGATACTAACCTTTTTGAAGATTCCGTGCAAGACGCCATAGAGCTTACCGCGTACGCAAAAGTTAAGTACCGTCTCCCTGTTATTGTATTCGGGCACAGTTACGGATCGTTCCTTTTACAGCGTTATCTTAGCTATACGTCTTCACAAATCCACGGCGCGGTTTTGTGCGGAAGCGCGTGCATGGAAGGGTTTATCGTAAATCTTTCCTGCTTGCTCACAAACGGTAAAAATAAGCCCAAAAGCCGTGACAAGGCAGGCAAGCTTTTTGCCAATATGACATTTGGATCGTACGACAAGAAATATAAAAAGGAAGGACTTAACGCTTGGCTTTCGAGAGATTACGAGCAAGTAAAGAAGTATAACGACGATCCCATGTGCGGCTTTACCTGTTCTATGGGCTTTTACCACTATTTCTTCAGAGGCTTTAAGGCTATCCAAAAATCCGAACACAAAAAGCTCCGCAAAGATCTGCCCCTGCTCATAATTTCGGGCGCGGACGATAAAGTGGGCGGTGACGGCAAGCTTGTTAAAAAGTTGGACGCAAAGTACCGCAAGCTCGGTCTTAACCCCACGCTTAAGCTCTACGACGGCGCTCGTCACGAACTCCTCAACGAGATAAACAGGCACGAAGTATACGAAGACGTTATCAACTTCGTAAAATCCTGCCTGCCTTTATAATAGAGTTAACTTCATATTATAATCAAAAAGAGATAACAAATCGGTTCACTTTCGATACGTTATCTCTTTTAAGCAGGTATCACTACCGCCACTATGGCGAAGCTTTCAGTTGTCTACAAATTGATGACAACTGAGCATTTCTCTTTTTGGGCGACCGTGAAATCTTTATGAAGGGTATAGATTATTCTTATTACTACGAAGAAGAGAATTAAAAAGTATTAGTTTATATAAAAGGAAAACTTCATATTATAATCAAAAAATCCGCTTTGCTTGAATTTGAAGTGAAGCGGATTTTTACGTGGAAAAATAAATTTTGAGGCGGGTTTTTAGTGTAAAACAGCTGTGCGGTAAAATAAAAACTCTCACGTAAAGATAACGTGAGAGCGGTTTTTTTAAGAGCCGGTTATCATGGAGTTGAGGTCTTTTAGCCATCCGTCAAGATAGCCCATCAGCATATCAAGTACGCCCGTAAGCCAAAGAATAAGTATGGTTATACCGATAAGAAGTACGACCAAGAAGAACGTAACAAGAAAAGAGAGCGCGTGGTTGCGTCTTGCAACGCTGTCCCCCCTAAAGCAGTTTATTAATATAAAAATAAATCCTACGATAGGGAATCCGTATATGATGCTCCACGCCCAATATCCCCAGGCTCCCATCGGTTTATATTTGTCGGGAAGTTCCCTGATCTCTTCTCTTTCGCTCATGGCGATCCTCCAAAAATGTATTTACTTTACCATTATACAACATTTGTATTCGGAATATCAAGTAAAAATTAATAACTTTTACGTATTTAATCAAATTTTAATAAAAATCTGCAACATTGCGGTTTTCAAAACGGCTCGCTTATCGGTTTTTGAAAACGGCTCAGTCGTAACAGTAGGTTGATATTTTAGGCGATATATTCGCTGTGCGAATGCGATATAACCTCGTTATGCTCGGTTGCGATATAACCTCGTTTCACTCGGTTGCGATATGCCTCGCTATGCTCGGTGCGATATGATATAAATCCCCTCACGCCTCGCAGGGCATATCGTTTTCGTAGCAAATATCGCTCCCGTTAGGGAATATCGCAAATCCCACGAGGGATTTATATCGCTGCGTGTTCTCCGTTAAGGATAACACGCTATGTGCCGTTGCGTTTTGTGTTGCATATTTATGCGCTACTATGAATAAATATGCAAAAAATTCTTTTATAAGCCGTCTGACACCCAAAATCGTTTGAAAAATGAATAAATATTGCTTTATAACACTTGCTAAAACACTATATCTTGTGGTATAATAGTATCATAAATACTATTTCCCCGTTGTTTTGTTAAAAGAGCGAGGAAGAGGAGAAGTAAATGAGCAAGAATTATACTGCAGAAAACATACAAGTCCTCGAGGGGCTTGATGCGGTTCGTATGCGCCCGGGTATGTATATCGGTACTACGGGAATTAAGGGTTTGCATCACATTTTGTGGGAGCTTGTAGACAATGCGATGGACGAAGTTGCCAACGGGTTTGGAAACAAGATCAACGTAATAATTTACGAGGACGGTTCGGCGTCGGTAGAGGACAACGGACGAGGCGTGCCCGTAGATATTCATCCCACAATGAAGATAAGCGGTGTTGAGGTCGTATACACTCAGCTTCACGCAGGCGGAAAGTTCGATAACAGCAACTATACTCATTCGGGCGGACTTCACGGCGTAGGCGCGTCGGTAACAAACGCGTTGTCGCGCTGGATGACGGTAAACGTTTTTAAGAACGGAACCACGTATCAAGCGGAGTTTGAAAGCCCTGAGGTTAAGGGTGCGGTAAAGAGCGGTCTTGTAAAAACGCATTTGTTCGACACCAAGAAAAAGACGAAAAAGACGGGAACGTTCGTGCGGTTTATGCCCGACGACAGAGTTTTCGAAACGATAAAATTCAATTCCGAGCTTATTACAAGACGTCTTAAAGAACTTGCGTTTCTTAATAAGGGAGCAAAGATCGTATTTGAAGACAGGCGCGTAGCGGTAGGCAACGGACATCAGACCGTAGAGTTTTGCTACGAGGGCGGACTTAAGGATTTTGTAATCTACCTTAACGAGCTTAAAAAGCCCGTGTTCGACAATCCCATATTCTTTAGCGGAACAAAGGATAATATTGCTATGGAAGTAGCAATTCAGTACAACGATTCGTACACCGAAAGCATGTTCTCGTACGTTAACAATATCCCCACGCCCGAAGGTGGAACGCACGAAACGGGCTTTAAGGTTGGTCTTACCAGAGTTCTTAACGATTTTGCGAGAAAGATGGGTATACTTAAGGATAAGGACGCGAATTTGCAGGGCGACGACTTTAGAGAGGGTATCACAGCCGTAATCTCGGTCAAAATGCAGAACGTGCAGTTTGAAGGTCAGACAAAAACCAAGCTCGGCAATACCGAGGCAAAGCAGGCGTGCGAAGCAATAACTCTTGCAGAGCTTCCAGCATTTTTGGAAAAGAATAAGACGGTTACCGAAATCATTCTCAAAAAGGCTCAGCTTGCCGCAAAGGTAAGAGAGGCAACGAGAAAGCAAAAGGAGCTTACCAGAGCCAAAAACAGTATAGATTCGTTTAATACCGTGGGAAAACTTAAGAGCTGTAGCGGAAAGAAAGCCGAGCTTAACGAGCTTTTCATTGTAGAGGGAGATTCGGCGGGCGGAACTTGTACACAGGCTAGAAACAGAAGTTTCCAAGCGATACTTCCCCTTCGCGGTAAGCCTCTTAATGCAGAAAAGAAAAGACTTGACAAGGTTTTGGAAAACGAGGAGATAAAGACGCTTATTTCCGCGCTTGGCGCAGGTCTTGGCGAGGAGTTTAATCCGGAAGACTTGAAGTACGGAAAAGTAGTAATTCTTTCCGATGCCGATCAGGACGGATACCACATAAGATGTATACTTCTCACGTTCTTCTTCCGTTATATGAAAGAGCTTATCACCGAAGGTCACGTGTATATCGGCATGCCACCGCTTTATAAGATAAGCAAAAAGAACGACGTAAGATACGTATACTCGGATGAAGAGCTTGACAAGGTAAAAGAGGAAATGGGCAGGAATTGCGAGATCCAGAGATATAAGGGGCTTGGTGAAATGAATGCCGAACAGCTTTGGAGCACTACGCTCGATCCTCAAAAGCGCAAAATGATAAAAGTAAGTATAGAAGACGTAGCGGAAGCTGAAAAAATGGTTACCGTGCTTATGGGCGACGCGGTAGATCAGAGAAAAGCGTATATTGTAGAACATTCCAACTTTAACAAGAAAGACGCGTTTATTGATAATATCAAGTAAGGAGCGAATATGGAAGAATTTATTTACAAAACAATGGAAGAAGTCATGCACGAATCCATGATTCCGTATTCGGAATACGTAATATTGGATAGAGCTTTGCCAAGAGTTGAGGACGGACTTAAGCCCGTTCAGCGCAGAATTTTGTTCGATATGCAAGAGCTTGGCATGACGCACGACAAGCCGTACAAAAAGTGCGCAAGAATAGTAGGCGACTGCTTGGGTAAATATCATCCCCACGGCGATAGCTCGGTTTATCAAGCGCTCGTTCGTATGGCTCAGCCGTTCAATATGAGCATTCCGCTTGTTGACGGACAGGGTAACTTTGGTGATATAGACGGAAACGGCGCGGCGGCAATGCGTTATACAGAGTGTCGTATGACCGCGCTTGCAGGCGAACTACTCAAGGGTATGGGCAGTCCCGACGACGAGATTGTCAAGTGGAATTGCAACTTTGACGATACGTTAAAAGAGCCCGACATCCTTCCCGGACGTTTCCCCAACCTTTTGGTTAACGGCGCGTACGGTATTGCGATAGGCTTTGCAACAAACATTCCCACTCACAACTTAGGCGAAACGATTGACGGAGCTATTGCGTATATCGACAATCCCAAGATTAAGCTTGCGGAAATGATGAAGTACGTAAAAGGCCCCGATTTCCCCACAGGTGGAACGATTATCACCGGCGACGAGCTTTATAAGGCGTATGAAACGGGAAAGGGCAGAATTTTAATAAGAGCAAAGGTGCATTTCGAGCCGGGCGAGTACGAAAAAAAGCTCATCGTAATAGACGAGCTTCCCTATCAGGTTAACCGAACTACTCTGCTTGAAAGCATTATTGACGTAAGAGAGGAAAAGAAGGGCATACTTTTAGGTATTCAGGACGTGTTGGACGAGTCGGATAGAAACGGTATGCGCGTAGTTATTAAGGTTAAAAAGGACTACGATCCGAGAGCTATTGCGGATTTGTTGTTTAAGTACACCAACTTGCAAGTATCTTTCTCCATTAATATGGTAGCTATTGCCGAGGCAAAACCCCAAACGTTATCACTGCTTCAAATTTACGACTATTACGTAAACTATCAACGCGAGTTTATCGTAAAGCGTACAAAGTGCGAGCTTGACAAGGCGAAAAAGCGCGAGCATATCTTAACAGGTCTTGTAGTTGCGGTAAAGAATATTGACGCGGTAGTAAAAATTATCAAAAACAGTCAGTCCACAAGCGAGGCAAGAGAAGGACTTAAGGCAAAGTTTGCGCTTACCACCATTCAGGCGGATGCAATATTAGACTTAAGGCTTGCTCGTCTTACGCATTTGGAAGTGTATAAGTTAGAGGAAGAGCTCAAACAGCTTCGCGAGCTTATAAAGCGTCTTACCGCTATCTTAGGCTCTAAAAAGCTTCAGATGGAAGTTGTAAAAAACGAGCTTTTAGATATTAAAAAGACGTACAAGCAACCCCGTCGCAGTGAGATTATTTATTCGGTAGAAAATTATTCCATGCACGACAGTGCAGATATCGAAAAGATTGATGATAGCGTAGTAATGCTTTCGGCTCGCGGTTCGCTTAAGCGTATGAGCGAAAAGAATTTTGACAGAGCTAACAGAGAGTATACCGACAGCTCGTCACTTAACGATATTCATCCCTCGGTTTGCAGGACTAAGGCAGGAGAATCGGTATACGTATTCACCAATCTCGGTAATTGCTACAAGGTGGACGCGGAAAACGTTCCCGAGGGCAAGTGGAGAGAAAAAGGCGTCGCGCTAAAAGAAATTGTAAAAGATATGTCCAAGCAAGAAAAGCCGGTATTCATTCATTCGTTCGGCGAGGATATGGGCAAGGGTAATATTATATTCTTTACAAAAGACGGTCTTGTTAAAAAATCTCCGCTTAAAGATTACGCCGTATCCAAGTCTTCTTTTCAGGCTATCAAGCTAAAAGACGGCGACGAAGTTATCTCGGTTGAGTTTGAAAAGAAGAACGTTACTATGCTCTTTATTACCGAAAAAGGCATGTCGCTTAACGCAGATATGAGCGACGTTCCCGTTCAGGGCAGAATTTCGGGAGGCGTTAAGGGAATAAACCTCAATAGCGACGATTACTGCATTTTTGCTTCACAGGTAGAGGACGTGGGTGAACAAATCGTAATTACCGACAAGGGCTTTGCAAAACGCGTGATCTTGGCGCATTTAGATGTTATGGCAAGATATAGAAAGGGCGTTAAGATAATAGATCTTAAGGGTAGCAACGGAACTAAACTTGTGTTCTCGTCGTACGTTGCCGAGCCTTACGTAGTAGCAGTTGAGAGCAAGGACGGAATGATTTTTGTGGATAGCGAGGACATTTCGATAGAGGCAAGAACGCATGCAGGAAGAGCAATTAAAAAGGGTATGGAAGTATCTTCCGCTTATGCGTACAACATGAACGTTAATTCGTAAAAAAATATAAAATGTTCGGGTTTTGGGTATACGTATGCTCAAAACCTGTACAAATTTGCAAAACTACCGTGAAGAAAACGTATTAAAACAGTTTTTTTCGTTAGTGTTTACTACTTTTAGATTATGAGCATATTAAAGATTTCAAATTTATCACAAATGTTTGAGGATAAGATACTTTTCAAGAACGCTAACCTTGTTATAAACAACGGCGAGCACGTAGGTATCGTCGGTCTTAACGGCGCAGGCAAAAGTACGTTTATCAACATCATAGCAAAAAAGATTATATGGGACGAGGGCGAGGTAACTTGGCTTAACGGCATAAGATACGGCTATCTCGATCAGCATGCGGATATCGACAGAACGCAAACAGTTTACGAGTATCTGCAGTCTTCGTTTACGCATTTATACGAAAAGAATGACCGTCTTACCGCAATCTACGAAAAGATGGGCGAGGTATCCGACGACAAGGAGCTCGAAAAGCTTATCAATAAGTCCAACCGCATTTTGGAAGAGCTTACCGACAGCGGTTTTTACGATATCGACGCAACGATAAAAAAGACGGCTTCGGGATTGGGAGTAACCGCTTTCGGGTTTGATACGCTAATTGCAAATCTTTCGGGCGGACAGCGCGCAAAGCTAATGCTTACCAAGCTTATTTTACAAGACTTGGACGTGATGCTTTTAGACGAGCCCACCAACTTTTTGGACGTGGAGCATATCGACTGGCTCGTTAAGTTTTTGACGGGTTACAAGAAGACGTTTATGGTAATTTCGCACGATACTGACTTTTTGGACAAGGTGTGCGATAATATCGTAAGCATAGAAAACGGCTCTATCAAGAAATATTCGGGCGCGTACACCTCGTTTGTGGCTCAACACGAAATGGCGGTAAAGCAGTACGCGGAAGAGTACGAAAGACAGCAAGCTGAGATAAAGAAGATGGAGGATTACATCAACCGTAATAAGGCGCGTGCGGCAACTGCAGGTATGGCTAACAGCAGAAAGAAAATGCTGGACAGGATAGAGGTTATGGAAAAGCCCACCTTTATTCCCGACGCCACCTTCGATTTTCCGTGCAATCCGCTTCATACCAAAGAAATGCTCGTTGTAGACAATCTCGAAATAGGCTACGACGGAGTTCCGCTTCTTCCGCCCATCTCCTTTACGTTGCAGGGCGATACGAAATTGTGGATAAGAGGAACGAACGGTATAGGAAAAACCACGCTTCTCAAAACGCTTATGCGAGTGCTTAAGCCCATAGGCGGAAACTTTAAGTTCCATATAGCCGCAAAGCCGTCATACCTTGAACAGGACCTAACCTTTAGAAACCTCAATACCAACGCTTACGGATATATAAGCGATTGTTTTCCGCGTTTTAATCAAAAGGAAGTGCGAACACAGCTTTCACGCGTTGGAATAACGGGGGATAACGCTCTAAAAGAGATTTTGCATCTGTCGGGAGGCGAGCAGGTCAGAATACGATTGCTCACCATAATGAACACGACGAGCAATATCTTGATTTTGGACGAGCCAACAAATCACTTGGACGTAAGAGCCAAAAAGGCGCTTAGCGAAGCTATAAAAAAGTATGACGGAGCAATGATTTTAGTATGCCACGAACGTACTTTTGCAGAAGAACTTTGCAACGCCGTGTACGACGTAAAACAACGCTAAATAACGAAAAACTAACATACGTATATCAAAAAACACGACAAACAAGCCGAGCACTGGTTAAAAATACCAATGTTCGGCTTTTAGTAAATAGCGTAATAATTTTATTAGGAACAATACGAAAAATATTAGCTTAGGATAAATTATTCCTTATTGGGAAACCATACGCGCATATCGTTCTCCTTACGGTTTGCCCAGGCAAAGTAGGGGATTAGTTTTAGCGTTTTTATAATTTCACGGCCTTGCTCGTACGAATATAATTCGTCGGTATCTTCAAAAAATGATACTGGCAAAGTTACGTTTAGTGCGTATGGAGAAGAGCATAGTGGCTCGATTTTTGCTTTTGATATATCTCCGATTTTTACGCCGAAAATATTGAAGTCGTTGTCCGATCCTTCTGCGCAAAGAACTATCGGACCGTACGTGAGCGCAACTTTGCCCGAGTTTTCAGCCACGAGTGGGTTTGAGTAAACCTTTTTAAGTGAAGGTGAAAAGTCTACGTTTATTTCCGTATTTTCAAAAATGCCTTCGTATGTCAAATATCCGTTTTTCTCGTTCTCAAAGCTTACAGAGCTCCAGTTTGGTTTTCGAATACGTAAGGTGATTTTTTTACCTTTAGAATTTATCTTTAACTGCACTTTTCCGCTATATGGCATACTGGAGAAAATGGTTGCGTCAACAAAATCGCTACTTAAAGAAGACGATACGTATTGAGAAAGAGTGAGCGTGCTGTTTTTCTCGTCAGCGTACCAAACGTACTGTGGTATTTTTTCTATAAGTCGACAAATATTCGGTGGGCAACAGGACGTGGAGAAGATTTTTACTCGTTTTGGAATAGGACATCGCTCTACGTATACGTACCTATTTAGGATAGTGTGTTTTGCTTTATCTAAATGGTCTTTTGTTCGCTCTAATTGCATTTCGAGTGGGTTTACGTAAAAGAAATCGTCGCCACTTAGTGAAATTCCAGCCAAAACACCGTTGTATAGCGTGCGTTCTAACACGTCGCCATAAATTTTATTGCCCGTAAGGCGTAGCATTTGGTCGCAAAAGAACACAAGCCCTACTGACGCGCAGGTTTCGCTATACGCTGAGTAGTTTGGTAAATCGTAAGCTACCGTGTAGCGTTCGCCCCAGTGTGTGCTACCCGTTCCACCTGTGATATACATTTTGCGCTTTATTATATCATTGAAAATCATTTCTAAATTTTGCTTAATTTGCGTGTCGTTTGTAAGCTGTGCAAAATCTGCCATAGCCGTGTATAAATACGTTGCGCGTACAGCGTGCCCTTCAGCGCTAACTTGTTCACGAATGGGAATATGACTTTGTGCGAGTATTATGTTATCTTCTTCGCTAAGCCCCCTGTTGTCTAAGAAGTATTTGGCAAGAGTTTTATATTTTTCTTTTTTAGTCAAACGGTATAGTTTTAATAGAGCAAGTTCGATTTCTTCGTGACCTGGGGTTGTGAATTTTGTATCTTTTTTTTCAACAAAGCGTTCGTATATATAATCTACGTATTTTTCGCACACGCCTAAAAGTCTATTGTCGTTTAAGTATTTACTAGAAGCAACCGCCGCTTCAAAAAGATGTCCTGCGCAGTACAACTCGTGATCATGACGGTGCGTAAAAATCTCGTCGGGTTTATAAACCTGAAAATAAGAGTTAAAATAACCATTTTCACATTGGTTTTTTACAATGTCGTCAATAGCTTCGTCGTACCAAGCGCGAACTTGTTCGTCTTCCTTGCGTGCAAGTATATAGGAAGCAGATTCTATCCATTTTGCAACGTCGCTATCCCAATAAACGTGAGAATGTGGTGGTTCATTAATGCATTTTATCGCCTTAAACCTTCCCGTTTCGCTAAAGCGTGTGTATATAGCAGGTAAAGTGGTTTGAGCGTTAATTTTTTGCCGTTCATAAAAAAAGCCGTCAGTAAGCTTAATTTGTCTTAAAGAAAAATTTTCCATAGCTTTTACTCCTATAGTGTGATAGTTTAATTATAATAAAGTAAAACGCATAAAACAATAGTAAAAAAGGTAAAATAAATGGAAAAAAGTCATATTTAGTCTTGATTATTATAATTGCGTATGGTATAATATAACGTATTAAATATCGTAGGAGTGAATAATGCGTTATTTTGCAATTAATTTGGGTTCGTTAGTCAAGTATTGTTTTTCAGGAAAGTCTGTAAACAAAGAGCCAATGCGACATACTAGAAGAGTCTTGGCGGATTTTGAGATGTTTTTCGTAGAAGATGGCGAACTTTGGATGAAACAAGATTCGGTTTACGGTGTAAAGAAAGGCGAAGTTTTGTTTCATGCAAAGGGCGAAGAGCAATGTGGAACAAGGCTTAATAGCAATTCGTTTTATTGGTTTCATTTTGATGGGGAAGTAAAAATTTGCGAAACTGAAGAGCAAGCGCGTCAGGTTTGTCAAAAGGGAGAAAAATGGATTTTTTTCGCCGAAAAGTTTGCGTTACAAAATACCGATCGTATAACGATTATGCTAACGGAGTTAAATCATTATCGTTTTGAAGGGAATAGCGAATTAGTTAAAGACCACTTGTCATCGGCGCTATTAGCAGAGCTTGCTAGACAGTACTTATTGTTTTCGCCCTTTGTTGTACATACGCGCATATCGCAAGTTGTCGGATGGCTTTATAAGCATATCACCGAAGATATATCGGTTGTGTCGATAGCAGAGCGTTTTTCCTATAACCCTAAATATTTTACAGCGTTATTCAAAAAGTATACTGGCAGAACGGTAAAGGAGTGGATAATCGAAAAGCGAATAAGTTTTTCTAAGCGTTTACTAACGAATAGTACGGATAGCATAAAACAAATTGCGCATACGGTTGGCTTTAGTGACGAGTATTATTTTATGCGAGTTTTCAAGCAAGCAACGGGTATGACGCCCAAAAGCTATCGCAAAACGTTTTGCGCTTGTTTGTATTCGTAATAAAACTAAAGGATATAGAGTATCGTTGTTACGTAATCAAAAAGGTCTAATAACGTTGTGTTTTTCATATATTATCCTACAGTATTTACAAAAAGGAGAAGGTATGAAAAGATTTTTTATTTTTCTTATAACTGTTACGATAGCGCTTTTTGCATTTCCTTTTACAGGATGTGTAAAGGATGAGGCAATAGGCAGAAGTTTTTACGATATAAAGGCGGTTTACGACGATACCGCTCACACCTTAAAGTGCAGTATGAACGTAAGCTACGTAAACAACAGCGATGCGATACTTGACGAGTTGTGCTTCCACTTATACCCCAACGCTTACCGCAAGGACGCGCAGTTTAAGGCGGTAGAGGAGAGTGTGAGAGAGGTTGCGTATCCGCATGGGGAGAGCGAGGGCAGAATAGACGTAGAAAGCGTAAAACGCAACGGCAAGGATAACGAGTGGAGCATTGAGGGCATGGACGACGATATTTTAGTGGTTGCGCTCACTAAGGAGATAGAACCCACCGAACGCGTTGCGCTCGATATAGATTTTACCGTGTACATTCCTGAGGTAAGACACAGACTGGGCTGGGTGGGAGATACCGTAAACTTAGGTAATTGGTACCCTATAGCATGCGTAAAAACGCAGAGTGGTTTCGATACCTCGCCTTACTATAGTAACGGCGATCCGTTCTACTCCGATTGCAGTGATTACAAGCTCACTTTAACAGCGCCGTCTGCTTATACCGTGGCAATGCCGGGCAAGAGTGAGAGGAGAGAAAACGGAGTAAACGTGACCTATGTTTCCGTGCTTGAAAACGCACGTGATTATGCATTTGTTATCGGAAAGTTTGATACGTTGTCGACAAAAGTGAACGGGGTCGATATAAATTACTATTACCTAAAGGATTCCGATGCGGAGAATACGCTTGCTTGCGCAAAGGACGCAATCGCGTTTTTCTCGGACAAATTCGGCGCGTATCCGTATAGTACGTACAACGTGGTGGAAACTCAGTTTGTGTACGGCGGAATGGAATATCCGTCCCTTGTGTATATCTCCGATACGCTCAATAAGAGCATGTGCAAAGAAGCAGTTATACACGAAACCGCGCACCAATGGTGGTACGGAGTGGTGGGCAACGATCAGATAAATCACGCTTGGATGGACGAGGGGCTTGCCGAGTACAGCACCACGCTTTTTTACGAGTTTAATCCTTCCTATAACGTAACGTACCGTCAGCGTATGGCGGACGCAATGTCTGCGTATATCGTATACTGCGACGTAACCTCGTACGACGGAATAATGGAACGAAACATAGGCGAGTTTTCTGCGTTTGACTATACGTACGTAACCTATCTTAAGGGCGCGCTCATGTTTGATGCGGTAAGAAAAACCGTGGGCGACGAGGCGTTTTTCCGTTCGCTTAAAAATTACAAAAAAGAGTATTCGTTTAAGATAGCCTCCGTTCAAGGTCTTATAAACACGTTTGAAAATACGACCGGCAGGCAACTGAAAAACGTATTCGACAGCTTTTTGTACGGGGAGGCTAAGATATACCGATGAGAGTGTTTTTCGTAAGGGCAAAAACTCTTGTTGCGCTTGTTTTGGTAGCCGTTATTACCGCGCTTGCGTGCGTGGGGATAGTCAGGTACAAACAGGCGGTGCAAGCGTCGAAAAACGGATACGTAATCGTTATAGACCCGGGACACGGCGGAGCGGACGGTGGAGTCGTTTCCTCGCAAAAAAAAGTCAAAGAGAGCGAAATTAATCTGTACGTATCCAAGATTTTAGCAAATACATTGTCAAGAAAGGGGTATACGGTAAAGCTTACGCGGAGCGCGGATATCGGGCTTTACGAGGTGGGCGCAACTAATAAAAAGCTGTCGGATATGCAAAAGCGCAAGGAGATAATAAACGCAAGCAAGCCCGACCTTGTTATAAGTATTCATCAAAATCATTTTCCGTCCTCTTCTGTCCATGGCGCGCACGTGTTTTATAGCGATAAGCAGGAAAGGAGCGAACAGTACGCAAAGATTTTTCAGCAAGACTTAAATGCGGAGCTTGAACAAAGCAAACAGTATAAAAAGGCGGACTATTACGTTTTGCAGTGTTCGCCATATCCGTCGTTGCTTATCGAGTGTGGTTTTTTGTCTAATCCCACGGACGAGAGCAATCTGCTTACGGCTTCGTACAGAGAAAAGCTTGCAAAAATCATAGCGAAAAGCGTAGATAAAGTGTTTTTCGGTGAAGCGTAAATAAAGAAAAATGTCGGAATTTGTCGAATGTGCGCCGTAATCCGTCTAAAACTGTGGTGTGTATTGATTATTTCTGCTCGAAATGGTAAAATTTTTCCAAAGTACCGTCAATGAGGCTAAAACACTTGCAAAAAAAGCACGTTTTGTAGTACAATAGAAAATGACGGAAACGAGCGGAGGTAGATTATGTACTGTAAATATTGTGGTAACGATATAGGTGATGCGGTTTTTTGCCCTAACTGTAACAAGCAGTCGGGCTATGACGTTTTGCTTAGCGATGCAACCCATTACGATCAGGTTAAGAAGGTAGATGACGTTCCCAATATCTTCCTTATTATCCTTGCATTTTTTATACCTCTTTTCGGATTTATCTACTATTTTACGCAAATAAGCAAGTACAAGGTTAAGTCCAGAGCATACGGAATTTCCGCTCTCGTAAGCGTAGGCGTTAACGTAGTAGTGCTCGTGCTGATGCTACTGATGATAATTTAGCTTCAACGTATTTTAGAAAAATTTATCTTTATCAAGGAGAAAGAATATGAACAACATTCAACAGCTTACCGTAAACGCAATTCGCGCACTTTCCAGCGAAGGCATTGACAAGGCAAACAGCGGACACCCCGGACTTCCTTTGGGTTGCGCAACAATCGGATACACTCTTTATTCCGAGATCTTAAAGCACAACCCCAAGCATCCCGACTTTTTCAACCGTGACAGATTCGTGCTTTCCGCAGGTCACGGCTCTATGCTTTTGTACACGCTTTTGCACGTGTTTGGCTATGACGTGAGCATGGACGATCTTAAATCCTTCCGCCAAGCCGGCAGCAAAACTCCCGGACATCCCGAGTACGGCGTAACCCCCGGCGTAGAGGTTTCTACAGGTCCTTTGGGACAGGGTATCGCAAACGCAGTAGGTCTTGCGGTTGCAGAAAGCGTTATGGCGGCTAAGTACAACAAGGAAGGCTACAACGTTGTGGATCACTATACCTACGCGCTCTGCGGTGACGGCTGTATGCAAGAAGGTATCGAGTACGAGGCGGCTTCCATTGCAGGAACTTGGAAGCTTGGTAAGCTTATCGTAATTTATGATAAGAACAACATCACAATCGAAGGCAGTACCGATATCGCGTTTACTGAGGACGTTGGCGCACGCCACGAGGCTCAGGGCTGGCAGGTATTAAAAGTTGCGGACGGAGAGGACGTTGACGCGCTTATCAATGCGGTAAACGAAGCAAAGGCAGAAAAGGACAAGCCCTCGCTCATTATCGTAAGAACCCAGATAGGAAAGGGTTCTAAAAAGGAAGGAAGCGCAGACTGCCACGGTTCTCCCTTAGGCTCTGCTCTTACTGAGGAAATGAAGAAAGATATGGGATATAACTATCCTCCCTTCACCGTGCCCGAAGAGGTTAAAGCTCACGTTGCTTCCCTTCAGAGCAAGTACGACGCATACTACGAGGATTGGCGCGCTCTTATGAAAGAGTACAGCAAGAATTTCCCCGAGGATGCAATCCAGCTTAACAAGGACGTTGCAAACGATTATAGCAATATCGATATTTTCGACGGTTTGTGGGAAAACGCACCCAAGGCAGAAGCTACACGTAATTCGAGCGGTGCAGTGCTTAACAAGGTTGCAAAGATCGTTACCAACCTTATCGGCGGAGCTGCAGACCTTGCGCCCTCTACCAAAACTTATATGAAGGATCTCGGCGACTATTTTGCAGGAAGCAGAACGGGCAGAAATATGCACTTTGGAATCCGTGAGCACGCAATGAGCGCTATCTGTAACGGAATTCAGCTTCACGGCGGTCTTAACGCATTCTGTTCCACTTTCTTCGTGTTCAGCGACTATATGAAAAACGCAATGCGTATGAGCGCAATTATGAGCTTGCCCGTAACGTACGTGCTTACTCACGACAGTATCGGCGTAGGCGAAGACGGCCCCACTCACGAGCCTGTAGAACAGCTTGCAGGACTTCGCGCAATGCCCAACCTTAACGTATTCCGTCCTGCTGACAGAAGAGAAACAGTTGCTGCTTACGTTACTGCAATCACAAGCGGAAAGCCCACTTGTATCGTATGCTCACGTCAGGATCTCGTTCAGCTTGACAAGAGCGGTAAGGAAGCGCTTAAGGGCGGTTACGTCGTATACGGCGAGGGTACTCCCGATATCATTCTTATCGGTGCAGGTAGCGAAGTAGGTCTTTGCATGGAATCTGCTAAGGTTCTTGAAAGCGAAGGCGTAAAGGTTCGCGTTGTATCCATGCCCTGTATCGAAGTGTTTGAAAAGCAGAGCGAAGAGTATAAGAACTCCGTATTGCCCAAGTCCGTAACTCGCAGAGTTGCAGTAGAAGCAGGCGTTACCATGCCTTGGTATAAGTTCGTTGGTCTTGACGGAAAGGTTATCGGTCTTGACTCGTTTGGCGAGAGCGGTAAGCCCGAGGTTTTGATGCAGAAGTTCGGCTTTACGGTTGACAACGTTGTAAAAGCAGCTAAGGAAATATTATAAAATAATCTGTACTGTATGCAGTATACGGCTTGAAATTTTTGTGAGAGCCGAACCTTGCGATAAAAAGCTCGACAGTCACCAACGCTTTGCAACGTGAATCAGAGCAACGCAAAGCCGTGGCAAGACGGCTATTCGCCCACTGCTTACACAAACATCAAGGAGAAAACAAATGAGCAAAAGACAAGAAAGAGCGGTAATGCTCTACAAAAGCGGATATAACTGTGCGCAAGCCGTGGCTATTGCTTACTGTGACGTGCTTGGAATGACCGAAGAAAAGGCAGGAGCTGTATTTTCGGGCTTTGGCGGAGGCTTTGGCGGTCAGCACGAAGTGTGCGGAGCGGTTTCTGCTATGACTGCCGTGCTTGGTGCATTGCTTGACGTAAAGGACGGCGATGCCGAGGGTAAAAAGAAGATTTATTCCCGTGTTCAGAACGCTTGTAAGGACTTTAAGAAAGAGCACGAAAGCATTATCTGTCGTACCTTGCTCGTAAATGCAAAAAAGGTAGACGAAAGCCCCAAGCCCTGCTCGCATTACATAACATCTTGCTGTGCAATCTTGGATGCATCCATCGGCAAAAACAGCCCCTTTACCGAAAAAGACTAATACGTATATACGTTTTTTGTACAAAACCACAAAAATTTCCCCGACCTATCCTCACCGATAAGTCGGGGTTTTTATTAAAAAAGCTGATAATTTTTTATATATGTTTGACAAATAGTATAGTATAGTGTAAAATTATAGTATAAACTGTTCGCGGATCGTCTTATTCCGCAAACATGAATATTTACACAAAAGGAACGAAAACCAATGAGTTTTTACTGTAAAAACTGCGGAACAGAACTTGAAAACGTAGACGGACAAAAAACAGCCGTTTGCGATTTTTGCGGTATGGAGCAAACTTTGCCCACCGCGGACGATCCGCAAAAATTAGAGCTTTTTGCAAAGGCTAACGACTACCGCATTGCAAGCAGATTCGACCTTGCAAAAAAGCAGTACGAAAGCATAATCGCGCAGTACCCCGACGACAACGAAGCGTACTGGTGCAAGCTCTTGTGCGTATACGGTATCGAGTACGTAGAAGATTCCCTTACCGAAAAGAAGCTTCCCACCTGTCACAGAACGGTAACGGAAAGCATTTTCGACAACAGCGAATACAAGCTCATTATGTCAAGAGCTACCGCGGAAGAAAAAGCAATCTACGAAGCGGAGGCTAAAGAGATCGACCGCATCCAAAAGGAAATCCTTGCAAAAGCGGACAAGGAAGAGCCGTACGACATCTTTATTTGCTATAAGGAAACAGAGATCGACGGCAAAAAAAGAACGTTAGACGCACAGCACGCAACCAAGATTTACACATACCTTACCGAACACGGCTACAAGGTGTTCTTTTCGCGTATAACCTTAAAAGGTAAGCTTGGCAGTGAGTACGAGCCCGTCATTTACTCTGCGCTAAAGTCTGCAAAAGTAATGCTCCACGTAACAACGAGCGCAGAGCATACGAACGCGCCGTGGGTAAGAAACGAGTGGAGCAGGTTCTTGGAGTTTATGAACGCGGACGTAACCAAAACCATTCTCCCCTGTATTGCGCAAATGGGTCCATACGAGCTTCCCGACGAGCTTTCTAAGTTCCAGGTGGCGTACGTGACCGACCTTGATTTTCATGAGAATTTACTGCTTCAAATAAACAAAAAATTCGGTAGATACGTGGAGGTAAAAAAGGCAGAGCCTGTCACGGTTACCCCCATACGTAGTGAGCAAAGTCCGACACAAACAACTAATAATGCTACGATACAACCCCTACTTAAGAGAATAAATATCTTTCTTATCAACAGCGAATGGGAAAAGGCGGACGAGTATGCCGAAAAGGTATTGGACATAGAACCCGAATGTGGCGATGCGTACCTTGCAAAAATCTTTGCAAAACTAAGAGTGAAAAGCCTTGATGAGGTTAGCGACAGCTTTGATTGGGAAACGGATAAGGATTATAAAACAGCAAAGCTTTATGCTGATGCAAGCTTAGGGGCAAAGCTTGCAACCTTCGAGAAAAAATGCTATTACATAAAAGCCTTGCCTTTATTTAATTCCGATTTAACGGTAGATAAAAACTACAAAAAAGCCAAGGAACTTCTTACAAAAGCCGATGATTACAAGGACGCAAAACAGCTTTTGGAAAGCTTATCCACAAGGCGACAAGAACAGCTTGACGCTAAAATCTTAGCTGAAAAGAAGAGAAATTACGAGCTTGCTTTGACGCTTATTAGCTCAGACCTTACTAATGACGAAACGTACGAAGAAGCAAAGCAGTACCTTAAAAAAGCCGATGACTACAAGGACGCAAAACAGCTTTTAGAAACCTTGCCACAAAGAAAGCAGGAACAGATTAATGCTAAGATTTTAGCCGAAAAGAAGCGTAAATATGAGCTTGCCATACCCCTTCTTAAAACCGATTTAACGGTTGACGAAAACTACAAAAAAGCGGTAGATTTGCTTAAAAAAGCGGATGATTATAAGGATGCAAAACAGCTTTTGGAAAATTTGCCTAAGCTTAGAGCAGAGCAGGAAAAAGCAAAGTATTACAAGTGTGCTTTGCTCTTGCTTAAAACTGATTTAACTGATGAGGAAAATTATAAAAAAGCCGAAGATTTGCTTGCAAAGGCAGATGACTATAAGGATGCCAAACAGCTTCTTAAGAAAATAATAGCAGAAAGAGAAGGGTTTTTAAGACAGCAAAGAAGAAAGAAAAAACAAACTCGTTTGTTTGTGATTTTATCAGCCGTTCTTGCAATTATTATCGCAACTGTTATAACAATCATTTGCGTAACAGACTACAATGCAAGAGATGGTCTTAAGATGCAACTACAGGGAGATTACTATGTGGTAACGGGAATTGACGGAAACGCCAAATCCTCTTACAAAATCCCCTCCACCTATCAAGGAAAACCCGTAAAAGAGATAGGAAGTTCTGCGTTCTCTAGTTGCGATAATTTAACAAGCATAGAAATCCCTGACAGCGTAACAAGTATAGGAGAATTGGCGTTCTGGTGGTGCACAAGTTTAACAAGCATAGAGATTCCTGACAGTGTAACAAGTATAGGAAATGGTGCGTTCTGGTGTTGCGATAGTTTAACAAGCATAGAAATTCCTGCAAGCGTAACAAGTATAGAAAGTTCTGCTTTCTCTAGTTGTGATAGTTTAACAAGCATAGAAATCCCTGACAGTGTAACAAGTATAGGAATGAGTGTGTTCGATAGTTGCTCTAAATTAACAAGTATAACGTTTGGAGAAAATAGCAAGTTAACAAGTATAGGAAGTGACGTGTTCTCTAATTGCATAAGTTTAACAAGCATAGAAATTCCTGACAGTGTAACAAGTATAGGAGGAAGTGCGTTCGATAGTTGCTCTAAATTAACAAGTATAACGTTTGGAGAAAATAGCAAGTTAACAAGTATAGGATATAGAGCGTTCGGTGATTGCTCAAGTTTAACAAGCATAGAAATTCCTGACAGTGTAACAAGTATAGGAATTTATACGTTCTATGATTGCACAAGTTTAGCAAGCATAGAAATTCCTGACAGTGTAACAAGTATAGGAAGTAGTGTTTTCTATAATTGCTCAAGTTTAACAAGCATAGAAATCCCTAACAGCGTAACAAGTATAGGATATAGAGCGTTCTCTGGTTGCGATAGTTTAACAAGCATAGAAATCCCTGACAGTGTAACAAGTATAGAAGAAAGTGCGTTCTCTCATTGCAAAAGTTTAACAAGCATAAAAATTCCTAAAAGCGTAACAAGTATAGGAGGTTATGCGTTCAGTACTTGCAGTAAGCTTACAATATACTGTGAGGTAGCAAGAGAGCCTAGCGGTTGGGATAGTAAATGGAATTCTTCATACCGTCCTGTTGTTTGGGATTATAAGAATAAGTAGTGATTTTTAGATGTAAACTAAATAAAAAGACCTCTGTCGGTGGTTGTACCGTTGGAGGTTTTTGTTTTAGTGGGAATGTGGTTATTTAACTTTCGTTTGGAAATTCTCACGCTTAGGCTCAAGCTGATGTAGGGCGTGGTTGGTGAGGATGATAGGGATTGCCACGCTTACGCTCGCAATGACGTTGTGTCTTATTTATTTGTAACGCTGTTTTTGTCGTTTTTGGGTACACAGCCTAAAAACTTTTTGTATTGGCGGTAAAAGGTGGAGTAGTCGGAATAGTTACATTGCTCGCAGGCTTGTGTGGGCGTGAGCCCGTTGTTTATCAAGAACTGCGCGTAAAGAATACGTTTTTTGTTTACGTAATCCATAAAGCTTATATCAAGATGAGTCTTAAAGGTATGCACTATCCAAGACGAGCTTACGAAAAACTCATCCGCAATTTTTTGCGCGGTAATTTTTTCGGTCGGGTGCTGATCGATATACTCCAAAATCCGCTCGATGACCTTGTTGGTTTTAAGCGGTTTTATCTCTTTTTCGTCCACAAACACGGACAAGAGCGTGATAACGGACTTGAAAATCTCCTTTTGCGTTTCCTCAATGTCCGCAATCGTGTTGTCAAGACAAATCTTTTTCCATTCGTCCATAAGCCCGTATATGGGGTGAGTGAGGGGAATATTATATACGTCGCGCGCGTTTTTGAAAAACTCCTTGCTTATCTTAGGGATAAAGTCCTCAGAAAAATTGAAGACGAATCGCTCGTAAGGAACGGATTTATCCACGACTTTAACGCTGTGATACGTAAAAGGCTTGGCGATGAAAAGATCGCCTTTTTTCATTTTGTACACATTACCACCCATAATCATTTGCACGTTTCCTTGCAAAAAATACAAAATCTCGTAGGTGTTGTGAATGTGGTTCGCGTAGTCTTTTTGGTCGGGAATTCCCCTAAAAGAATACGACGATTTGTAGATGTGAATGTTGTTTTCTTCCATAATACTTTTATTATACACCATATTTGCCAAATTTGCAATAAAATCTGCTTATTTTGCTATTAACTTTTATTTTAGGCAATGATATAATATGTATAATCTCAAAATATATTAAGGAGTAAAATAGAAAATGATAAAACTTTGTGCTTTTGCGGACGAGAGCAGTGGAAAGCTTGACGGACAGATTGACGCTCTTCTTCGCAACAACATTCCGTACCTTGAAATAAGAGGTGTGGACGGCAAGAATGTTGCTGACCTTACCGAAGAGGAAGCGAAAGCGATATACGAAAAGCTGAGCGCAAACGGGCTTGCGGTGTGGTCGATAGGCTCTCCGCTTGGCAAGGTAAACGTGGACGTTAACTTTGACGAATACTTAAAAAAAGTAGAGCACGTGTGTAAGATCGCAAATATTTTGCAAGCAAAGCAAATCCGTTGCTTTAGCTTTTTCAAGGCGTACGAAAATAGGGAAAAAGTGCTTGAATATATGAAAAAAATGGTGGACGTAGGCGCAAAATACGGAATATTGATGTGCCACGAAAACGAAAAGGACATCTACGGCGATACGTTGGAGCGAACGGTGGATATTTTGGATAACGTAAAAGGTCTTGAGTGCGTATACGACCCTGCAAACTTTTTACAGGTGGGCGAGAGCGACAGTAACAAAACGCTTGACGCATTGCATTCAAGAGCGCATTATTTCCACATAAAAGACGTAATTTCCGCAACGGGCGAGCTCGTGCCGGCTGGCGAGGGTGACGGAAATATCGACAAGCTTGTAGCTAATATCAAGGACGATAAAGTGCTCACCTTAGAGCCTCACCTTGCCATCTTCGATTCGTACAAGAGTATTGACGATACCGAAATGAAGAATAAGTACGTGTTTAGTAGCAACGAGGAAGCGTTTGATTGCGCTGTAAACTCACTTAAAAAGATTTTAATTAAAAACGGATACAAAGAAATTAAAGGAGCGTTTGTAAAATAATGAAAGCAGGACTTAATTTATATTCTATAAGAAACCTTATTAAAACGGAAGAAGATTTTCTTGACACGGCAAAAAAGCTTAAGGCTATGGGTTACGACTACATTCAGTATTCGGGCGGACCATACGACCCCGAAATGATAAAAAGAGTAAGCGAGGCAAGCGGACTTCCCGTAGTTCTTACTCACGTGCCTATGGATAGAATTATCAACGATACCGACAAGCTTATGGAAGAGCATGCGTCGTTTGGTTGCTATAATATCGGTCTTGGCGCAATGCCCGGCGATATTATCGTAGACGAGGCAAAGTGCAAGGAAACGATTGCAAAGCTTGACGATGCAGGAAAGAGAATGAAAGAAAAGGGCTTCAAGTTCTTCTATCACAACCACCACATCGAATTTTATAAGCATAACGGACAAACAGTTTTCGATTATATGATCGAAAATGCGCCCAATATCAACTTTACCGCGGACACTTATTGGTTGCAGTTTGGCGGTGTAAATATTTTGGACTATCTTGACAAGCTTAAGGGCAGAATCGAGTGCGTTCACCTTAAAGATTACGGTGTGTTCAAAAGGGATAACTGGTTCGAGCCCAAGTTTACCTCGGTAGGCGACGGCAATATCGATTTTGTAAAAGTAGTAGCGAAGATGAAAGAGCTTGGCGTAAAGTATTATCTCGTAGAGCAAGACAACGCAGCGGATTTACCCGACACGCTTGCGCCTATTGAGAGAAGCATTAAGTATATCAACAACAAACTTTAATAAGGAGATTAATTATGGAAAAGGTAAGATATGGAATTATCGGTCTTGGAAACCAAGGCTCGAGCTATATGTACAATATTTTTGATAAGAACAAGATTGACGGCGCGGTAGTATCCGCGTGCTGTGATAACAATCCTGCAAAGATCGAGGCAATGAAAGCAAAAACAAGCAATAAAGACGTTGTTTACTTTGCAGATTATAAAGAAATGCTCGATAGCGGACTTGTGGATGCGGTTCTTATCGAAGTTCCACACTATCAGCACCCCGAAATGGTTATGGAGTGCCTAAAGCGTGATATTCACGTTATTTCCGAAAAACCTGCAGGCGTTTATACTAAGCAGGTTAAGGAAATGAACGAGTACGCAAAGGACAAGAAAGCGTTGTTTGGAATGATGTTCAATCAGCGTACAAATTGCTTGTATAGAAAAATGAAAGAAATGATAGCTAACGGTGCTATTGGCGAGCTTCAGAGAGTAAACTGGGTTATCACTAACTGGTTCAGAACTCAACATTATTACGATAGCGGTGCTTGGCGTGCTACCTGGAGAGGGGAAGGCGGTGGCGTTCTGTTCAATCAGTGTCCTCACCAGATCGACCTTGTTCAGTGGGTAGTTGGCGAAATGCCAATATCGGTTACGGCTCACCTTTCATACGGCAGATGGCATGATATAGAAGTAGAAGACGACGTTACTGCTATATTTAAGTATAAAAACGGCGCAACGGGCGTGTTTGTAACAAGTACGAGTGAAACGCCCGGCGTAAATAGATTTGAAATTTCGGGAACAAAGGGTAGACTTGTAGCGGAAGAGGGCAAACTTATTTACTACAAGAACAAGATTGATACATTAGAACAAATCAAGACTGCAACTGAAGGATTTGTCGCACCTAACTTTGAAAAAATCGAAGTGGAAACTGACGGCAAGTACCCACAGCACGCAGGAATTATTCAAAACTTTACAAACGCAATCCTTGGCAAAGAAGAAGTGTTTGCGCTTGGTGTAGACGGATACAACGGCGTTGCTCTTATGGACGCTATGCAACTTTCCGGATGGAAGAACGGAGCGGAAGTTCCCCTTCCCTTTGACGATGACGAATACCTTGCTATCCTTAACGAGAAGATTAAAACTTCGCGCTTAAAGGAAGTTGAAGATAAGGTTGCTAACACCGCAGGAACTTATTAAAAAACGGCATTTGTAACATTTTTTGAGCAAACGTATTCGACTTTTTAAGACAATACGGCTTGAAAAAAGGAGGAAACTACTATGAAATGCGCAGTAATAGGGTTAGGCGTTATAGGAAAAGTTCATTGCGAAATCATACAAGCGCAAGCCGATCTTGTAGCCGTGTGCGATATCGACGAGAGTAAGTTCGATTTATATCCCGACACTTTGCATTACACCGATTATAAGAAAATGCTAAAAGAGGTAAGACCTGACGTCGTGCATATTTGTACACCGCATTACTTGCATACTTCTATGACGGTTTTTGCATTAGGTGAGAATATCAACGTGTTTTGCGAAAAGCCTTTATGTATAGATAAGAACGATATTTCCAAGATTTTGGACGCGGAAAAACGCTCTAAGGCGATACTGGGCGTGAGCATGCAAAACAGATATAACGCGAGCAACCTTTTCGTAAAAGAGTACCTAAAAGACAAGAAAATAAAAGGCGCAATGGGTTATATGGCGTGGAATAGAGATATAAACTATTACAATAGCGGAGCGTGGCGTGGTAAATGGGCAACCGAAGGCGGTGGCGTGCTTATCAATCAGGCGCTTCACACCTTCGATTTAATGCAGTGGTTTACGTCCTATCCTCAATCTATAACTGCAAAAATTTCCAACATCTCGCTTCTCGGTAAAATCGAAGTTGAGGACACCGTTTCCGTTGTGGCGGATTGTGGCGATTATAAGTTCAACTTCTTTGCCACAAACAGCAACTCAACCAACCTTCCCGTACAAATTACAGTAAGCACGGATCAGGGAAATATTACCGTAATGGACGAAAACGTGCTTGTAAACGGCGAACTCAAAGTACTGTCTAACAGCGACAGGTTTTACGGTAAGCATTGTTACGGAAGCGGTCACGAGTTTATAATAAAGGACTTTTACGACTGCATAAAAACGGGCAGAAAGTTTGCGCTCGACGGAGCGGAAGCTAGTAAGGTTATAAAAATGATACTTGCAACCTACTCTAGCAACGGTGAAGCGGTAAAAATTTAACAACTAAACTACGGAGCAAACTTAAATTGTTCCGTAGTTTTTTATATAACCCCCAACCACACACACCACTCTCGCTCCCACCAATTGTACGGACGATTCACTCCTCGTCATTGCCAACGCCTCGTCATTGTTCACGCCCCGTCATTGCCAACGCCCCGTCATTGCCAACGCCTCGTCATTGCCCACGCCTTGTCATTGCGAGCGAAAGCGAAGCAATCTCAATAAAATTTTTCCACGTTGGTCATCTCGACCGTAGCGGAGAGATCTCGGTACAACCACTTACCTTTCTTTTGTTGGCGGACGCCTATATTAAAAAGAAAAAATCAAGGAAATTTACAAAACAGTCTTGAAAAATTATACATAATATGATATAATAAAGTTTAACATAAATATATATCTAAGGGGTTTATTATGGAACTTAAGGAAATACTTTCTAAATGCGACCACACTTTACTTTTGCAAACGAGTACTTGGGAAGAAATAAAGGGGATATGCGACGACGGGATTAAGTATAAAACGGCGTCTGTTTGTATTCCACCGTGTTACGTAAAACAAGCAAAAGAGTACGTAGGCGACAAGCTTGCAATATGTACTGTTATAGGCTTTCCAAACGG
>JAGAPA010000052.1 GCA_017623455.1 Clostridia bacterium
CATACAAAAACTACACGAATATATTTACTATTACAACAATGAAAGAATATCTTTAAAATTGAAAATGAGTCCAGTTAAATACCGAACTCAATTCCAATATATTTAATTTAATTTTTTGTCTAAACTTTTGGGTTCACATCAATCTTGCTCCGTTTTATTTTATTGTTTTTTTAAGCTGTTTTTATAATTGGACGGCGAAATTCCAAATTGTTTCTTAAAGGAATTACTGAATGAGTAAACGGTAGAAAAATTTAATTTTTTAGCTATTTTACTCAAAGATAAGCTTGTTTCTTGTATCAACCCTTTACTTACGTTTAATCTTGTGCGGTTGTAAAATTCTATAACAGTATTTCCCGTTGTTTTTTTAAACAGGGAAGATAGATAGTTGTACGAATATCCGAATTGCAAGGATATCTCTCCGATTTTTTTTATATTATAGATATTGCTTGTAATGTATTCCATAATTTGGAAGCATAAAATTTCTTTATCGTTGGGGTTTGGGCTTTGGGGTTTAACCTTGTTGAGTACTCTTATTAAATATATTAAGATTTGCAAACATATCGAATTTATTGCTGTTAGCGTAAAGTCATCCTTGTCTTTTGTAAGTTCGTGAATAGCAGTGTTAACTAGAAAAGATATTTTTTCGCTAGAAAAAACCCTAGATGATAAATTATTGGCAGAGTTAGAGAATTTTTGCAAATGCTCAGCCAGTTCTTTGTCGGTAGGATGAAAAGAAAAAAAGTCGTATTTTAAGGGGTTTTCTTTAGACGTTTCTATCTTATGATTTTCAAACATACAGGAAAAATAAATATCTCCCTTTTTTATCGGCGTTGGTTGGTTATTTGCATAAATTACGCCTTCTCCATCAGTAATGATAGTTAATTCGTACCAGTTGACGTGGTAGTGGTTATCACAAAAAAAAGTTTCATTGCAAAATACACGTCCAATCTGAACGAGATTTAATTTTTCCAATTCCAAATGATTGTGAACGAAATTATGGTTAATAACAAAATCGTATTTCATAAATACAGTATATCATAATATCCCCTAAAAGAACAATCAAAAAAAACAATAAATTTTTAAGTTTACAAAAAATCGTAAAAATGAGTATCTTTTTGGAAAAATATAAGTATGTGATTTTTTATAAACCTATTGAAAAAAAATTTTATTAAAAGTATAATAGAAACGTAATCAATAAAAGCAAAAAGGAGAGTTTTATGAAGAAAAAAATAGGTATTATAGGTTACGGCTGGGTAGCAGGCGCAAATCATAGAAATTCTTATTCGCAGATGAATAGGGACGAAGTTGAAATAGTAGCAGTTTGTGATGTTTGCGATAAGGCGTTGGCAAGAGCAAAGGAAGATTTTGGGCTTAAAGAAGATTGCTTATTCAAGGATTATAAGGAAATGATAGATAGTGGTCTTTGCGAGATGGTAGATATCTGTACGCCAAACAGTTTGCATTGCGAACAGGCTAAATACGCCTTAAACGCAGGCTTAGCAGTTAGTATCGAAAAGCCTGTCGGCGTAAACAGTGATGAGGTTGCGCAGGTTAAGGCTTTGGCAGAAAAGAAAGGCTTGCCTGTGTTTGTTTGCTTTACGTGGCGTCATATGCCCACTACACGTTTTCTCAAAGACGTTATTGATAGCGGAACAGTAGGTAAAGTGTACCACTGCTATATTAAGTGCATTAAAGAAAGCGGATTATGGGAAGGCAGAAGACTGGAATGGCGTTTCCAAAAAGAATACGGTGGAACAGGCGTTCTTTGTGATTTAGGTTCGCATATGATAGATTTTCTTAACTGGATGAACGAAGATATAATCGGTCTTTATGCAAATCAGGGTATATTTATTAAGGAAAGACAAAAATTGGATAGTGACGAATGGGCTAAGGTTACTACCGACGATTATGCTAACATTATGGCGGATCTTAAAAGTGGTGCTACTGCAAACATAGAACTTTCCCGTTGCGCAAAAACGGAAGAACAGTTGGTGGAATTTATTATTTACGGCGAAAAAGGTTATATTCGTTATTGCAACTACGTGGGTGAGGGATTGGAAATTTGTTACGGAAGTAAAGAAGAAATAAAGAAAGGTAAGCAAAGAGTTTCCACACCGTCAAGTTACGGAGAGAACGGAAGAATGTATCAGTCGCAATCTTTCGTAGATATGGTTAATGGTAAAACTGATAACTTTACTTCAACAATAGATGACGGATTAAGAGCGCAGATGGTTATTGATGCAGCGGTTAAATCTCACGTAGAAAAGAGATACGTTACTATCGAAGAAATAAAAAACAGTTTGAAATATTAGGGAAAAATAAAAAAGGAAAAGCATTATGACATACAAATTAGCAGTTATCGGCTATGGGAATATGGGCTCTTGGCACTGTAAAAATGTAAAGGAAAGAATTAGCGGTTTGGAAGTTGTTGCAGTTTACGATATAGACGAGAAAAGAAGACTGCTCGCCAAAGAGGACGGTTTTATCGTTTACGATACGGAAAACGAATTTTTCAAATGCGAGGCAGACCTTGTTTTAGTGGCGACACCTAATAACTTTCATAAAGATCATTGTATCAAAGCAATGGAAAACGGTAAAAACGTAGTATGCGAAAAGCCAGCGTGCTTAAACTTAACAGAATTGGAAGAGGTGATTGCAGTTTCTAACAAAACAGGAAAACTTTATACTGTACATCAAAATCGCAGATTTGATACGGATTACGCTATAATAAAGAATATAGTAAAGGGGAAATTGCTTGGCAATCATTTTTATCTAAATTCTCGATTGTATGGCAATAGAGGATTTTCTAGTGCCGGATGGAAAAGCTTGTACGAAACGGGCGGAGGGCTTTTGTACGATTGGGGTATTCATATGATAGACCAAGTTTTGTGCTTGTTTGAGAATGATAGACCGATATCGGTATACGCAGAACTGCAAAGAGTTCGTATGACAAATGTAGACGATGTTTGTCGAGTGGTAATAGAATTTGAAAGCGGAGTTAGAGCGCAGATTATTGCGGATTTATGGTGCTACGTAAGCGAAGCAAGATGGCATTTGGAAGGTAGTGAGGGCTCAGCTGTAATTTATAATTGGTTTGGCAAAGACGGTAAGATTATTCGTGCTAAAAATCAAGATATCAAGTGGGAGGAGGGTTGTTTTTATACGCCTAACGGATTGTCAACCACAATGTGGCCAAGAGCAGAGCAGGATTTAGAAGAATTATCCTTACCAATTCCCGATGAATTGCCACGCTGGGAGGATTATTACGAAAACATTATAAAAGTGCTTGACGGCAGAGCGACACAGATTGTTACACACGATCAAATACGATTAGGAATAAAAGTTTTGACGGCTGCATTTGAATCTGCAGAAAAGAATAACGTTGTAAAATTGTAATTTAAGGTGACGGTTATGAGAGAATATGGAACGTTTGTGCGATTAAAAAACATAGAAGATGCGGAAAGTTCTTTTTTAAGACTGAAAGAATTAGGCTTTTCTTATTGCCATCTTGTATATAAGCCTAAAGAATATTGCAAGGAAGATGCAATTATAATAAAGCAAGTTGCGCAAAGGGTTGGTGTTAAGATAGTTGCGCTTTTTGCGGGCTTTTATGACAGTTATACAAAATGGGATATTTACGGCGACTATAAAATTGCTGGTATAAACAGCAAAAAATATGGTAGAGCGCGGTTAAAATATATTAAAAGCGCGTCAGTTTTTGCCAAGGAACTTGACGTGTCGGACGTATTGATTCACGCGGGTTTTATTGCTAACAATCCTTTCAGTAAAGAATATCTTTATATGAAAAAGTGCGTTAAAGAGTTTGCTTCATACTGTAAAGCAATCGGGATAAACGTTTTGCTAGAAACGGGTGGAGAAAGCCCAGTAACAATGCTTAGACTAATCAAAGAAATAGGATTGGATAATATTTACGTTAATTTGGATACTGCCAATATTATAATGTACGGATACGGAAGTCCAACGGAAGCTGTCGTGACTTTGGGAAAATTGATAAGAAGCGTGCATATTAAGGACGGAGCGCCTCCCGTAGATCCTTACAAACTGGGAATAGAAACGGTTGTTGGCGAGGGTTACGTGGATTTTAAAAGAGTTTTTAACGAACTTGACAAGGTTGACTTTAACGGTCCTATAATAATAGAAAGGGAAATTGATGGCGAAAAGCAGTTACCAGACATAAAAAGAGCAGTAGATTATTTAGAAAAGGCTCTGTCTCATCATTAGGTTGATTTTCAAGCGTAACGTTTGTCTTTCTTGTGTTTTCCTTGTTAAAGAACACGTAGTATTAATCAACCTTTTGTTGTGACATTGCCTAAAAATAACAGTATTTGGTAAACAAAACGGATAGGGTTATATTGTTATAACCGTGTGTTAATAGGAATTATAGTATGAAAAAAATAGGTTTTATAGATTATTATATTAGTGAATGGCACGCAAATAATTATCCTGTATGGATAGATGACGTTTGCAAAGAATTGGGATACAACTACAAGGTATGCTACGGTTGGGCGGAAATGGATAAATCATTAACTGACGGAAGAAGCACGGAGGAGTGGTGCAAGGCGTACAACGTAGAAAAATGTCAGACCATTGAAGAACTCTGCTTTAAGAGCGATTGCTTGATAATTTTATCGCCGTCCGTTCCTGAAAAGCACTTGATTTACGCCAAAGAAGCGTTTAAGTGCGGAAAAAGAACGTACGTAGATAAAACGTTTGCTCCGAGCGGAAAAGAAGCCGAAGAGATCTTTGCGTTGGGCAAAAAGTACGGAACGACATTTTTCAGCACGTCGGCTCTTCGTTACGCAACTGAAATTTATGGTGGAGATAAGGACGTTTCCATTGTAGTAACGGGTGGTGGTAGAGCGTTAGAGGAATACGTTATTCATCAGCTGGAAATGATTGCCGTGCGTATGGGTATGGCGATTAAAAGGGTTATGACGCAGAAAACGGGCGATAAGGCTTACGACGTTTATTTGGAATATGAAGACGGCAGGAGAGCAACGATGAAATATAGCCCGGACAATCCGTTTACAATGGAAAGAACAACCGAAAGGGGAGATATTATCAAAAGTGAAATCAATTCGGATTACTTCAAAATTTTAATTAGGAAAATTCTGATTTTCTTCGAATCGGGTGAAATCGATTTTAACGTAAATGATACTGTTAAGATAATGGCTGTAAGAGAAAAGGTGATAGAGTCCTTGTCTAAAATGGGTAAATGGATTGACGTGCAATAAGAAACATTGTTTTTGATAGGTTTGAGATGCGCCTTAAAAACACAATAAAAAACGGAGCAAGATTATTGTCTTGTTCCGTTTTTATTGTATACGTATGTTAGTTTTTAGGTAGTTAGCCTACGATAATATTGATAAGACGAGAGGGAATTACGATAGTTTTTCTTACTTGCTTACCCTCGATAGACGCCTTAACCTTTTCGTCTGCAAGAGCGATAGCGGTAATCTCGTCGTTTGTAGCCTTTGTGGGGATAACGATACGCGTTTTGATCTTGCTGTTAACCTGTACTGCGATCTCGATCTCGTCTTTTACAAGCTTACTCTCGTCTGCTACGGGGTAGGAAGCCTTAAATACGGAATCCGTTCCACCTAACTTTTCGTTGAGTTCTTCTGCAAAGTGGGGAAGCATGGGGGCAATGAGGATAATGAGCTTTTTGATAAGGGAAACGTAAAGTTCTTCGCTTATCTTGCCCTCGGTCTTTATAAAGGTGTTTACGCACTCCATAAGACGTGCAACAGCCGTGTTGAAGGAGAATGAGTCAAGATCGTGAGTGATCTGCTTTACGGCGTAGTTAAACGCATACTCAAGCTCTTTCTCGCTTGCCGGGTCCGGATTGCTTGTGCCGTAGTGGTTAGCCTTAAGGATAACTCTTTCGAGCTTGTCAAGGAACTTAACGATAGCCTTAATTCCGTCCTCACTCCAAGGACCGCCCTCAACGTAGGAGAAGCCGAACATAAGATAAAGTCTGAATACGTCCGAGCCAAACTCGCTGATGTACTTGTCGGGGTTTACGACGTTGCCTCTGCTCTTACTCATCTTTGTTCCGTCGGGACCTAAGATAAGTCCTTGGTGAACGAGCTTTTTGAAAGGTTCGTCAAAGTTAAGATATCCCATATCACGCAAAGCTTTTGTGATAAATCTTGCATACAAAAGGTGCATACAAGCGTGTTCAGCACCGCCTACGTAGGTGTCTACGGGGAGAAGCTTATTGATAAGCTCGCTGTCGAAGGGTTTTTCCTTGTTCTTGTTGTCGGGATATCTGAGATAGTACCAGCTCGAGCAAACGAAGGTGTCGAGAGTGTCGGGATCTCTGCGTGCGTCTTTGCCACAGCAAGGACACTTAACGTTCATGAACTCTTCGCACTTAGCAAGAGGGGATTTTCCGTCGGGAGTAAAGTTAACGTTGTAGGGAAGCTCTACGGGCAAATCTTTTTCGGGAACGGGAACCGCACCGCAATCGGGGCAGTGGATCATGGGAATGGGTGCGCCCCAATAACGCTGACGGGAAACAGACCAGTCACGCAGTCTGTAGTTTACCTTAATTCCGCCCTTTCCCTCGCCTTCCAATTTTTTGAGGATAGCCATTTTACCGCTTTCGCTGTCCATACCGTCAAACTCACCGCTGTTGCAAAGTACGCCGTACTCGCAATAGGGAAGATCGTCGTTTTCGCCATTCGCGGATTTGATAACGCGCTTGATGGGAAGATTGTACTTAGTAGCAAACGCGAAATCTCTCTCGTCGTGTGAAGGAACGCCCATAACGATACCCGTACCGTAAGAAGCAAGAACGTAGTCGGCAATCCAAATCTGTACCTTTTCGCCGTTTAAGGGGTTGATAGCGTACGCGCCTGTGAATACGCCCGTCTTTTCTTTTGCGGTAGATTGTCTTTCGATGTCCGAAGATTTTGACGTAGCAACTTTATAAGCCTCTACTTCTTCGCGGTGTTCGTCCGTTGTGATTTTGTCAACCCAAGGATGCTCGGGTGCAAATACTACGTACGATACGCCGTTAAGCGTGTCTGCGCGCGTAGTAAATACTCTAAAGGGCTTGCCGTTGTCAGCAAGAGTGAATTCTACTTCGCCACCGATAGACTTTCCAATCCAGTTCTTTTGCATAGCCTTTGTCTTTTCGGGCCAGTCAATGGTATCAAGACCGGAAAGAAGTTCTTCAGCGTAGTTTGTAATCTTAAAGAACCACTGCGTCATTTCCTTACGGATAACTTCCGCGTTACATCTTTCGCACTTACCGTCAATAACCTGTTCGTTTGCAATAACTGTCTGACAGTCAGGACACCAGTTTACGGGAGAAAGCTTCTGGTAAGCAAGACCCTTTTTGTAAAGCTGTAAAAAGAGCCACTGCGTCCACTTATAATATTCGGGATCGCAGGTATAAAGCTCGTGATTCCAATCAAACATTGCACCCATATTTTGAAGCTGTCTTTCCATGGTTGCTATGTTTTTCATGGTGCTGTCTTTGGGATGAATACCCGTCTTTATAGCAAAGTTTTCAGCAGGAAGTCCGAATGCGTCAAAACCCATGGGCTGGAACATTTCATAGCCCTGAAGCTTCTTAAAGCGCGCATAGCTGTCGGTAGGACCGTAGTTGTACCAATGTCCCAAGTGAAGGTTAGAGCCGGAGGGGTACGAGAACATCTCAAGCACGTAAAACTTCTTTTTACCGCTGTTTGGATTAAAGGAGTTGATTTCCTTGTCTTTCCAAATCTTATTCCATTTTTCTTCTACGTAAACGTAATCCATTTTATTCTCCTGTTTTTTGGATTGAATTAATTTCTACGAAATTATACTACTAAATTTTCTATATGTCAATTATTTGAGAGCTCTTGCGTGTTTTTTATTTCTCTTTTAAGCTCGCTTATTATGCTCGAACCAATAATGAGAACCGCGCCTATTACGCTTAAAACGCTAAAGTTTTCATTAAGAACCGTAAAGGAAAGGATAACTGCAAGAGTGGGGTCGATGTAACTGAAAAACGCAACCGTATGCGACTTAAGCGAACCAACCGATGCAAAATACAGCAGATATGCAATGCCCGTATGTACTATTCCTGCGCATATAAGCAAGCCTATCGATAAGCCGTCAGCGTAAAGAAAAAGAGTTTTGTCGGTGATAAGTACGTAGGGCAGTAAAACCGCGGACGCTATTACTAATTGTACGAACGTTCTGTCAAAAGGCGGTACGTCTTTACTTTTGCGGTTTAGGATAACGACTGTGGCGTATAATAGCATTGCGCCGAGCGCAAGCAGGATTCCCGTAAGGTTAAAGCTTATTCCGCTATCTAAAACTCCTGAAACAAGCACCATTCCCACAAGCGAAACCACGGCGCAAATAACGTGCTTTAATGTGAGTTTATCCTTAAAAAGTGGGACTGATACGAATATTACGAGGGTGGGAGCAAGATAGTAAATAAGTGTTGCGGACGCTACGGATAAATACGAGTAAGCCTCAAACAGAAGCACCCAGTTAAAGCCGAGAGCGAGCGAGGATACGATAAGGGGTACGATATTGTTTTTTATTGCGAGAAAGTCTGGTTTTTTGCGTTTTATCAGCATTACCGCAAGCAGAAATAGCGCGCCTATTACCGCGCGAGAAAGCGCCACGAGCGAGGAAGAAAGCAGGATGTATTTGCGCAATAATCCTATCGTTCCGAATATACACATGGACGTTATCAGCATTATAATCGGCATAGCCGTTTTTTTCTTTTCGTTTTCCATACTGATATGTTACCACAAAAAACGTCGAAAGTAAAACGATTAAAGCAATGTTGCTTGACATAAATATATCTTAGTGGTATAATTTTACCTGCAAAATATAAAAACGGAGATTTATATCATGACTAAAGTACAGATAGAAATGACAGACGGAAAGATTATCAACCTCGATCTTTACGAGGACGTTGCTCCCATTACGGTAGAAAACTTCCTTGCATACGTAGACGAAGGCTTTTACGACGGACTTTGCTTTCACAGAGTTATCGACGGATTTATGATTCAGGGCGGTGGCTTTGAGTGGAAGGACGGACTTGAACACAAAGAGGGCAGAGCGCCTATCAAGGGTGAGTTTAAGATCAACGGAGTGGAAAATAATATTTCACACGTCCCCGGAGTTATCTCCATGGCTCGTACTATGATCAAGGATAGCGCAACCTCGCAGTTCTTTATTTGCGTAGACGACGCGACCTTCCTTGACGGTCAGTACGCAGGCTTTGGAAAAGTATCGGACGAAGAGAGCCTTGAAAACGCAATCGCTATCGGTAAAGTGGAAACGGGTAATTGGGGATACTACGGCGACGTGCCCTGCGAGCCCGTTGTAATCAAGACGATAAGGAGAGTATAATGCTCAACATAAAAAGAATCAACGAGCTTTACCACAAGAGTAAAACGCCGGAAGGTCTTACTGAGGAAGAAAAGAAGGAACAGGAGATATTAAGGCGCGAATATATCGACAGCGTAAAAGCGAGCTTTACCTCTCAACTTGGAGATAGAGAAGAGTGGCTTAAGGCAAGACGCGAGTGGAAAGAAAAAAACGGTAAGCAGTAGCCGTTTTGCATAAAAACTTGCATACGTATTGCAGTTTTTGTGTAATTGTGTGGTATTGTCGGCGATACGTATGTTTATAACAGTGTAAAGTTTAATTGTTAAAATTACGTTAAGATTTTTGCAAGATAAGCGCAAAAAGTTGACAAAAACGCATAATATATGTAAAATATTAGCAGTATAACGAACGTAGACGCTTAATCGGAGTTGAGCACCGAACAAAAGAACGTTGCTTAACGTCGGTAAAAGGAGAGAAGAATGTATATTTACGAAATGCATACGCACAACTGTATAGCATCACGTTGCGGAAGATTTACCCCCGAAGAAATCGTAAAAACTTATCACGAGCAGGGCTTTGACGGTATTTGCGTAACCGATCACTTTTTTAACGGAAACTGCGCGATAGACAGAAACTTGCCTTGGAAGGAAAGAGTGGAGCAGTTTTGCTTAGGTTACGAGAAGATCAAGGAAGAGGGCGACAAGGTGGGACTTAACATCTTTTTCGGATTTGAATATTCGGTAAAAGGACAGCCTAAGGACAGTATGGGCGGTACCGACTTTCTTATTTACGGACTTGACAAAAATTGGTTGCTTTCCAAGGACGAGAGTATTTTGGATATGAGCGTAAATAATTTTATGAAGATGGTTCGCGAAGAGGGCGGATTTGTGGTTCAAGCTCATCCGTTCCGCTTGGAGCTGTCATATATGGATCATATTTCGCTTTTTCCCAACTTTACAGACGGAGTAGAGGTTCTCAACGCGTCCCCCAACACTATGGGCAGAGCCAACAAGCTTGCAAAAAAGTACGCAAAGGAGTATAATTTCTACCGTATTGCCGGTTCTGATGCGCACCAAAACGCGGACAGGGAGTACTTTGCTGTGCTTAAAACCGTAAACAAGGCAGAAACTATAGAACAGCTTATCAGCGAGATAAAGGACAGAACCACTAAAGTGGCGTTTAAGAAAAACAAATTTTATAAAAAAAGGTAAGAAGATAAATGAGTGATAAAACCTATTGGCTTAATAAACTAATCAAAAGACAGTATGCAAAAGGCGATTTTCTTCGCGCAGACGGAGGCGGAACTCCCACTTGGAGTTCTACGGTAACGGTTATTGCCGTAGCGGTTATAGTATTCGGACTGTTCCAGTACTTTACGCAGGGCATGGAATTGCTTTGGCTTATCGTAACTATCGTTGGCGCAGTTGCAACCGCGTTCAGCATTATTTACGGTCAGGTAAAAGCAAAGACCGCGTTTACGGAGTTTACGTACCGTCACAACGGTAAGGATATAACGGTTCAGTATATCGGCAAAAAACATATCGTGTTCGCTTGCGACGGAATTATTTTCGAGTTTAAGAACAGAGAAGTAAACAGAGTGGAATCGCTCTATCGTCCACAGTATACAATGTCTGCTATCACGGAAGTTTTATACACTTCCAGAATGCGTAAGGCAGACACCGTAATCCATTACGGCGAAATCGAGGAAGAGATTGACGGAAAAAAGAAGATATTCAGATACAAGGTAAAGCTTAACAACGATAACAAGATGGAGTCTTACAACGTAAACGGAACGGAAATTACCTTCTCTTACGTGAAAAAAGGCGAGATTAGACTTGCATTACCGCTCAATATGATAAACGCGATACGTGATGCAGGTATCGATATCCCCGGTGACGACGTAATCCAGATCGTTCACAACTATTAATCTAAGTTAAATAATTTACTATAGTAAGTATACGATAAAATGTTTGACAAAAATCGAAATATGATATATACTTACTCATGAAAAAAATTAAGAGGTTTTGATATGAAGCTTATTTGTAACGGAAACGATCTTGCCGACGGAGTAGGTAAGGTATATAAGGCGATCAGCGCCAGAAGTAACAATCCCATTTTGGAGGGTATTAAAATCAAGGCGGAAAGCGGTACTTTAACTCTTACCGCAACCGATTTGGAGCTTGCTATCGAAAAGGTTATCGTTGCCGACGTTAAAATCGAAGGCGAAACCGTTGTTCCCGGTAGATTCTTTTCCGAGTTTGTTAAAAAGCTCACCAAGGAAGAGATCGAGCTCGTAGTGTCGGATAAGAGCCAGCTTAAGATTAAGTATACCGATTCCGAGGGTGCTTTGCAGTGCTTCGACTCTGCGGACTATCCCGAAATCAAAGAGCTTTCTTCCGCACAGTCATTCACCGTCAAAAGTGAGGATCTTCGCGACCTTGTTAACAAGATTGCATTCTCCGTATCCGCAGACGACGCCCGTCCTATTCTCAAAGGCGTACTTTTGGAGATCGGTGAGGAAACCGTTACGGGTGTTGCTTTGGACGGCTACCGTCTTGCTCGCTCGGTAAAACCCATTATCAAGACCACAGGTTCAATGAGCGCAATCGTTCCTGCAAGATGTCTTACCGAAATTGCAAGACTTCTTGACAACGATGACGACGAAGTGTCCGTAAGTATTCAGAAGAATTACCTCATGGTAAATCTCGGTCACACCAAGATCACCTCTCGTCTTTTGGACGGAAATTTCCTTAACTACAGACAGATTATCCCCTCGTCCTTCAATACCGAAGTTACCCTTCCCAAAGAGAGATTTGAGTCGGGCTTGGAGCGTGCTATGCTTTTGGCAAGAGCGGATAAGAATAACCTCGTTCGCTTTGACATCAAGGAAAATTATATGCAACTTTCTTCCAACTGCGAAACGGGTAACATCGTAGAAAAAATCGTAATTCGTATGGACGGACAGGATCTTGCAATCGCTTTCAACGCAAGATATTATATGGAACTTCTTCGTTACGTGGACACCGAAACGGTTACCATAAAGTTCACCGATCAGGTTTCTCCCTGCGTTGTAGTGCCTTCCGACGGAAAAGATGACTTTATGTATCTCGTTCTCCCCGTTCGTTTGCTTGACTAATTTAAAATAAAGGTGTATAATACCATAGCAAGCGTAAAAAATCCTTGCAAAAACGTAATCAAGATATATTGCTTAACTTCGGTTAAGTTGTATATGCTGACGTGGGTTCAGGCGGACCAATTGATTCGGTCTGTACGAATCCAAACCTTAATAAAGATATATTGCTTGGGGAAACTCAAGTTAATATGCTGATGTGGCTCAGTCGGTAGAGCAATTGATTCGTAATCAATAGGTCGCCGGTTCAAGTCCGGCCATCAGCTCCATTAAAAGACAAGTCTAAAAAAGACTTGTCTTTTAATTTACGCCGATAGGCGTAATATCATTTGCGCGAGCAAGCGCAATATCATTCGAGCGAAGCGAGTTTAGAAAAAAACTGGCGACCGTAAGATTACGAAGTTCATAGCAAAGCTATTTCACCGTAATACCAACGTGACGTTGGATCCGTTATGGAAGTGTTATTAAGTTCAAGTCACGGCTCATACTCGCAATGCTCGTGCTTCGTAGCAGCTCCACAAAACCTTATTCGTTTAGAGTAAGGTTTTTGTTTTATAAAAGTAAGGTGGCGACCGTGAGATTACGAAGTTCACGGCACAAAAAGCGTTCAGCGCAATAAACTATAATTTTAATTGCATAAACTATAATTATCACAAGGTATGTTTATTGTAATAAACGCAGTGGGGTAGTTATGAAGTTATCTGAAGCGATAGGAAAGAGAGTTGAAAAGTTATTGGCAGAGCGCAATATGACGCAATATCAGCTTTACAAAAACGGTGGGATTCCACGTTCTACGATTTCCGTTACGGTGGGAGGAAAGTACAAAACCGTAAAATTGGATACCGTGTATCAGATATGTGCAACGTTGGGAATTTCGCTTAAAGAATTTTTTGACGATGAAGTATTTGACAATATAGAAGACTAAATAAGTTTAACGTAAAATTGAAAATATTATTCCGAAAGCCTTGATGTTGTTCTGCAAAGTAATAATTAAAACAAAAGAACTTGGACGTAAAGCCAAGTTCTTTTTTGCTATTTAATTTTATGAGCAAACGCTTTATCACAAAGGGATTCTATATACTCCCTGCCGATCAAGGCTTCGCGCCAAGAAAGAGGAATCTGTTCGTAGCCGTACGTAGCTCCTGCCAAGCTTCCTGCAATTGCGCCCACGGTATCGGTGTCGGAGCCGAGGTTGACTGCCTTAAGTACGCACTCTTTGTACGAGGACGTGGTAAGCAAACACCAGATTGCGGCTTCAAGAGTGTCTACAACGTATCCACCGCTTGAAATGCAGTCTTCGTTTTGAATACAGGAAATCGTGCCGTGTTTCAAAAACTCGTCTACGTCCACGACTTTTTGGAACAGTTTTTTATAGTGCTCGCAAAATTCGGGATCGCTATCAAAGAAATCTTTAGCTTTTACCATTCCTTTCAAAATTACCTCTTTAGGGACGGGATAAGTATTTTCGCCGAGTAATTCCCACATAATAAACGCATAGATAGCGCAAGCTATTTTACTGCGTTTGTGTGCGTGAGTGAGAGCGGAGGCAATATAGATAAGAGTCAGTTTGGTCTTTACGTCGGTGTCCAATAAATACGTGTGGATAACGAACGGATATATCCTCATAAGTGAGCCGTTGCCGTTGGATCGTTCGTCTTTAGGTCCGCACGTTTTGTAGTCGGGATTGCGTAAATACTCGGCAATGGATGTCCTACACGTGCCGCCAATGTCAAAGGTGAAACCCGTGGGCGTGTACTGATTGCCGTAGCACCACTTGACAAAGTTTTGCATGGTCTTCTTAAAATTGAGTTTTTCTCCGCCCATTGCATCAAGTGCGCACAAAGCCATGCTCGTATCGTCCGACCAAGATCCCTTAGGCATATTAAAGGTTCCGTAACCCATCATATCCGTAACCGGTTTTTTCCTCAGTTCTTCGCGAGTGGAAAACTCCACGGGAACGCCAAGCGCGTCTGCAACCGCGTGCCCTATTGCAACAGCCTTAATCTTATTCAAAAAATCATTGTTCATACGCGTTCTCCTTGGTTTTCTTGATTATAATACAATTATAACATATATTTATATATTTTTCAAGGTCTTTTTTGTACACCTCGTTTTTTTGGTTACGAAACGTAACGTTATGAGGGGGTTGGAAATTTAGAGCTCGTCGGCAACGGTTACACGTTGGCAAAAATCAGGCAAACGGCAAGCCCGAAAACCGAAGCAGACGTTGATTTTGGAAATAATTGTGGTTATTTGCCGTTAAAATAGCATTTTTTTAGCAGGTTGTTTTTTAGGTATTGACAATTGCGTTTACGCGGTGGTATAATTTAGCAAAACAAAATTTATAATAGGAGAAATAGTATGACTTTTGGTATTAACGTGTTTGATTTCGGAGCAAAGGGCGACGGAGTAACCGACGATACTCAGGCAATACAGAGTGCAATCAACTACGCCGCAAAACGTGGCGGAGGTAGAATTTTGTTTCCGTATACGCCTAAAGGTTATCGCTTAGCTTCGCCCGGGATTGAAGAGTATAACGGCAGAAAGGTGCGCTCTCAGCTCGTTATTCCGCCCGAGAATAATCCCAATATTTTTTTGGAGGGAGAAATGCCCTGCAGGCTTCTTAATGCATATATGGTAAGACCGTTAGATTGTCAAAGCATTTTCAAGCCTACGAGGTTTACACCGCTTCGTTCTGACAACACGTTTATATTTTCCGATTGGGATGCGCCCGAGATCCACGATCCGACAGAGCGTCCGTGGTCGATTATTTCCGCGCCTGAGGGTGATAGCTGTAAAGGGCATTTTTCCATGGCAAAGTTCTCCATGGCAAATTTGGAGTTTAGGGTGCCAATGCGCCACGATAAAATGTATCCCACTCAAAGCGGAGCAAACCTGCAAAATATTGGCAGAACGTGGGTGAGTGACTGTCAGTTTTGCATTAATTCGCAGGTGGGCGACGCGGTTGAAAAAAAGGAACTTTTGGAAAATCCGTGTCATACCGTAGGACTTATGATGTCGGGCGATCAAAACGATCACAACGTACTTCGTAGCGTTGCCGTACAAGGCTTTAAGTACGGCTTCGTGCTTGGCGAACACGTTGTAGCCGACTATTTGTACGTACACAACTGTGAAGAGGGAATAGTATTCCACGACAGCTCCCACCTAACCCATATTCAGCACGTGGTGGCACAGCATAATCGTTGTATTCTTACCACTACTCGTGACAAGCTTTTCGGTCACGAAAAAGGTCCGTGCCTTGTAACTATCGGCTCTATAAGCTACGAGTCGGGCGCGGACGAGTATCCCGTTGTGTCAAGATTAAAGTACGGCGTGTACGACCCCGATAAGCGATTGCACGGCTCGCTTACGTACAGATATCAAACGTGGGGATCAATGCGAGATTTTCCCGTAGTAACGGGTGATAAATTTGAAGTCAAGATGTATTGATTTTGCAAAAAACATCAATACGTATTACGTAAAACGTTAAAATATAGCATACACGTCAAAGGAAAAAATTGTTTTTTTTATAAAAGCAAGTTTTTCCTTTGTTTTTTGTTGAAAATAAATTTAATAGTATGCTATAATTATTAAAACAAGAAAATTATCCACGGGGAGGAAATATTATGAAGACGTTTAATTTTGATAAAGACTGGAGGTTTTGCTTTGAAAACGAAATGGACGGATATAATTATTTCGGTTTATGGAAAATAGAGGGTGGAGCAAGGGCGTGCGAGAGGTTTTTGGATTTTAACAACTGGGAAAAGATTGATCTTCCGCATGATTGGGCGATTGCTTTGCCCATTGATAAAACGGCGAACAATCTTGCAGGCGGTAGACTGAATTGCAGATACAACGTGCAAATGAATGAGCTTCTTAACGAGGCAGATAAGATTTATAACGTCGGCTGGTACCGTAAACATTTTGAGTTTGATCCTAAATGGAACGGTAAACGTATTTTTATTGAGTTTGAAGGAATTTACCGCGATGCAGTTTTGTGGGTAAACGGTACGTATATCATGCGTCATACAAGTGGTTATACCGGTTTTTGCGTGGAGATTACAGACTATTTGTATGACGGAGAAAACAGTATATCGGTCAGGGTTGATACCGATCAAACCGAGGGATGGTGGTATGACGGATCCGGCATCTACCGCCACGTTTTCTTACACGTGTGTTCGCCCACGTATTTTAAGATGAACAAAACTATTATTAAAACGCAAACAGACGGGCAGGTTAGTGTTTCGTGCGTTGTTGTGAACGATGAAAATTGTAGCAAAAATACTGATACGTTATTTGGAATTTATGACAAAAACGGAAATTGTGTGGCAAAATCCGTAGTTTGTGCCGAGCTTGACGGAAATTGTGAAAAGCAGTTGAATACCACGCTTAAAATACATAACCCCACTCTTTGGGATTTGGACAATCCTTATCTTTATACGCTTGTTATATCTGTTGACGGTGAAACGCAGAGAACGGAGTTTGGGGTAAGAGAAATTAAGTTTGATCCAAACTTGGGTTTTTTACTTAACGGTAAACGCGTTAAATTGCGCGGTGCGAGTGTTCATCAGGACTTTGGCGGAGTTGGCGTTGCGCTGTCCGATAACCTTAACAGGTACAAGATAAAAAAATTAAAGGAAATGGGTTGTAATGCATATCGAACGGCGCATAACGCCCCATCTCCTGCTTTGCTTAAAGCTTGTGACGAGGAAGGTATGTTTGTAATGGACGAGGCGAGAATGTTTGGAACTTCGCCCGAAGCAATAGAAGAACTCACTGCGCTTATTGAGCGTGACAGAAATCATCCGTCCGTTATTATGTGGAGCTTAGGCAATGAGGAAAATGCTATTGAAAACGTAGAGTATGGCGCGCGTATGATGGAAAAAATGACGCGTATTGCAAAGAGATTGGACGATAGACCGGTTACGTTTGGAGGCAATAACGGTGATAATTTCGTGGGCGTAAACCTAACGAGCGAGGTGCGAGGGATTAATTATATTCACGGTAAGGGAAGTCGCGGAGAGTATCCGACTTGGGTGGATAAATACCACGCCGATCATCCGCATCAGCCCATAGTCGGAACGGAAGAAACGAGTAATTTCAGTAGCCGTGGAGGAATGATTAACGATTTGGACAATCTGCTTTTGGATTGCACGGGGCAGATGTGCGCAGCTTGGGGAACAACGCCGAGAGGTTTTGTGAAATTCAGTGAAGAGCGTGATTATTATTCGGGCGGATTTATGTGGACGGGCTTTGATTACCGTGGCGAGCCAACACCTTTTAATAATACGAACGTTGTGTCTACGTTTGGAGCGATAGACCTGTGTGGAATGGAAAAACCTCCGTTTTATTATTATAAGGCGTGGTGGACGGACGAACCTGTGCTTAAGCTTTTACCGCATTGGAATTACAAAAGCGGAGAAAAAGCGAAAGTGGTTGTAATGACTAACTGCGAGCATATTACGTTAAAGTTAAATGGCAAAATTATAGAAGAAAGAAAAGTGGAAAAGTTCGATGAGCCAATATTCGAGCTTGATTATAAAAAGGGTGTTTTAGAAGTTGTCGGTACGAAAAATGGCAATACGTATACCGATAAATTGGAAACTTCAGGCAAAACTAACAAAATTAGAACCGATTTAGTACTAAGTGCAAAGACGGAAGACGATATCGCAATATACGAACTTACAGGCTGGGACAATAACGGAAGATTTTGTCCTTTAGCCGACGAAACGGTAGAAGTTACGGTCAGAAACGGAGAGATTGTAGGGGTAGGAAACGGAGATCCTGCATCTTATGAAATAGAGCAAAAAATGGCGAGGGAAGAGGCTGTTTATATAACTTCCATAACAGGTGACGGCGGTGAAATTCCCGTACCGCCAAAGTATTCTAACGTAAGAAAGTTTAGGAAAACGGCGATAATAAGGGAAGATGAAATGCAAGGCTATACCGACGGGGTAAGACTTATTGTAAGAACGGTTAATCCTTCAATAAAGGCTGTCGAAACTTATTATTTTAAGGTAAGCGACGTTCATAATTTTGAGTACGTAGAATTTGAAAGATTGGGCGGTAAGGCGAGAGTATATCTTAACGGAAAGGAAATAGGTAATAATCTCAGATCTTGTGTTTATGCCGATAGTTCACAGTCGCGTCCGTACCGTTTTTACGCAAAGCTCAGAAAGGGGGAAAACGAAGTAAAAGTAGTAAGCGAGCGCAACGAGCAGTCGCCACCTGCAGTATCGGGATATATAAAGATAGGCAGAACGGTAAAAGATAATACCTATCAGGTAAGATTGCATTACGGCAGGGCAAGAGTGTTTGTAAGGAGCAAAACTCCCGACAAGGTAAAATTATCCGCCAAAATTAAAAGATAATTAGCGGTTTATAAAGCGTAAACGATTGCTAATAGAATTGCTTTGTGATATACTTGCGTAGAAAATATAGGAGGCGATTACAAAATGGAAAATCTTAGCGAAAAAGATTTAGAGCTTTTTAATATTCTTGAAAATGAAGAAAAGAGAGAGTCGGAAACCTTGGAGATGGTTGCGAGCGAGAGTATTCAACCCAAAGAAGCGTTAGATCTTGCAGGTTGTGCTTTTAACAACAAGACAGCGGTGGGCAGAATAGGAAATCAGCGTCTTAAAGGTTCCATGTATGCCGACGAGCTTGAAAAGCTTTGTAAGCAAAGAGTAATGGAAACGTTCGGGGCAGATCACGCCAACGTAGTTACGTACTCGGGCTCGGTTGCAAATTTTTGCGCGTATAACGCCGTACTGAATCCCGGTGACAGAGTGCTTGCGCTCGATCCGGTTACCGGTTCTCATCAATCTCACGGCGGAAAGAATAACGTTTCTTCCAAGCTGTATTCGTTTGAGTATTTCGGGCTTAATCCCAATACTTTGGATATTGACTACGAGGGCGCGGAAAAGAAGTGTAAGGAGTTTGCTCCCAAGCTTATAGTAATAGGCTCTGCAGCGTATCCACGCAAGATAGACTATGCGCGTCTTGCTGATATAGCCCATAAAAACGGAGCGTTGCTCATGGCGGATATTGCGCATTTTTCGGGACTTGTAGCAGGCGGAGTTTCTCCCTCTCCCGTACCTTTTGCCGATATAGTAACCGCGTCCACCACAAAGACCATGTGCGGACCTCACAGCGGATTTATTATGTGCAAAAAAGAGCTTGCAAAAGCGGTGGAAGACAGTGTGTACCCGGGTTACGTTGCGTCTTTGCATCTTCAAACGATTGGAGCAATGGCGTATGTTATAGGCAGGGCAAAAACCGAGCAGTTTGCTTCTCTTATGAAAAAGATAGTATCGAATGCGCAGTATTTGTGCAAGGCGTTAAAAGAGCGCGGTTTTGATATTTTTACGGGTGGAACGGACTGTCATATGTTCCTTGCCGACCTTAAACCTTTCGGTATTGACGGAGTTGCTTTCGCCGACAGGTTAGAGCGTGCAGGTATAAGCGTAAACTCCAAGGGAATTCCTTTCGATCCAAGCCCCGTTGCAATGGGTATAAGATTGGGAACGACAGTGCTTACCCAGCGAGGAATGGGCGAAAAGGAAATGGACGAGATTGCCGATATGTTCCTCTCTTTGGCGCAAAAAGATGGCGAAAACAACGTTGACGAGGTTTTACAAAAGGTGAAAGCGCTTTGCAAAAAATTCCCCATAAAAGATATAATTTAACCGAAAATCGCGGTACGTATATGTGATTTTTAAGCAAACCCTAATAAAAATGCTCCGTATTCTCACAAAAGACGAGGATATGGAGTATTTGTTTTTGGAGTGATTATAAGAGTGATAAACATGCCCGCCGCGCACGCAGCTTTTAGCTCTTTTGCCGTTTTGCGTGTTGGATATGGATAAGAAAAGCTCGCGTGAGGCGTGCGCTATATTTACGAAAATTTTTTATAAAAACACTTGATAAACTTTTTAAGATGTGATAATATATTTTAAGAGAATATAATTGTGAGGGAATTATGGAAAAGAGTAAATTTGGTTTTAAGTATTGGACTAACGTAGTTGCTATCGTGCTTGGAATTATATCTTTCTTTATGTTGTTCTTGCCTTCAATGCGCACCGAGATCACTGCAACGGGTCAGGAAGTGGGAGTATACAACGGATTTCAGACGATGTTTGGCTATACCGAAAAGGGCACGCAGATTATGGGCTTTTCGTTTATCAACTTCCTTGGTTCGTTGTTCATTGTTTTGGGAGTGATAGTGTCTGCGGTTAACTTCTTACTCCCCAATCTTTTCAAGGATAAAAAGGTTGTTGTAAACGTTGTTGCGATTGCATTGTTTGTTGTTGGCGGAATAATCACGTTTGGAACTTTGACCGGAGTGGTGTTGCTTGGAAACAAGTGGGCTTTGTTTACCAATACCATTGGTGAAGGACCGATAATTGAGGGAATACTTGCGCTTTTGTCGGCGGCAAGCTTGGGTGTTTCTATTTATGCTTGGAACACTCCCGAAGAGATGAATAAGAAGATAGAAGAAGCTATTATGGAAAAGATTGCAAAGGATGCAGAAGAGTCTAACGCAGAATAATAGCAAGCGTAAATAATTAACTCCGTACACCTAATGGGCGATGTTCTTAGCGGAGAATTTGAAAACTCTACTAAGTGCGAGCATTGCATTTGTCTGGACAAATACAGAATGGGCTAAACCCAAACCCTTATACAAGCAGAAAGAGAGAACAAAACGGTTTATCGCCGAAATGTTCTCTCTTTTTCTGTTAGTGAAGTTTTCGCTGCCGCGAAAGTGAAGTTGCTATGCAGTGAAGTTTGTGCTGCGCACAAGTGAAGTTAAGTTTGCCCATCACTTCGCCATCAGGCGAAACTTCACTCACAAAGTGAACTTCACTATCGAAGATAACTTCACTTGCCCATAAGGGCAAACTTAGTTAGCGTGAATACTCCGTTAAGAGTATCACGCTAAAAGTGCGGAGTTTTTATTGTGATTTTTTTTGTGAATGTTCTGTAAAATTTGTTTTTTACTTGCATTTTTAAGAAATAATTAGTATAATAATTAAAAGACGTATCAGTCTTAAGAATTTAGCCAATGGAGGTAAATTATGGCAATAAAGGAAAAGATTGTAAAAGCAAGAAAGTATTTTGATATTATTGCGGCTGTATTAGGCGTTGTTGCAATTATCATGATGTTTATCCCGGCTGTTGTGTACAAGGCAGGAACGGAAGCAGAAAAGGTTTATACCGGACTTCAGGTTATTTTTGGTTACAGCGAAACAACCAAAGCAGGTATGATTTCCGTAACCACTAATCATTTTGCATTCTCGTTTATGAACCTTCTCACCTACGTATTATTCCTTGGTGGTGTAGTAGTTCTCGTTCTCAATATGCTCGGCAAGAGCGGAAAGTTCGGTAGCTTCATTGCGCTTGCATGCTTTGTTGTAGCAACCGTTTTCGCATTCTGCACCGTAGCATTTTCTGTTCCCGGAGTTAACGAGATTTTGGGAAATGCAGTAAATGCTTGGAAAGTAGAAGACCTTACACTTTCCGCAGGTCCCATTGTTGCAGCGATTATGGGTATCCTTGCGTCTGTAGTATGCGCCGGAAAAATCCTTTTCAAATAAGATAAACCTAACAAAGCAAAAAAAGTTGCTGAGGAAGATTTCAAATAAGATAAACTAACGAATAAAACAAAAACCGTACTTTGCGTAAAAGTACGGTTTTTTTTATGTACGTATCAGACTTTTTGCGACAACAAGTTTTCTTTGTCTAAAATAAGCTTGCTGTGTTCGTTTTCCACTTCGTTGCGTATTTGGGTAAGACCTTCTATTTCCTTTTTTACTCTTAGATAGTTGCTTGTGGAGATAAAGTGGATTGCCATATACACGCTGTACGCATTAAACGTACAGATAGAAAGAACGAGAGCTGCGTGTGAGCTTCTTGACGTGTGCTTTGCAAGAAAGAACGCAAGCACGATTCCGCCTAAGTATCCGCCCACAAAGCCGGGGATTACGAGTATGGAAACAAATATAAGTATGACCTGATTGCGCTTAAACGAACGCTCTGCGCCAAGGTGCCAGGACAGGAGAAAGAGAAGGAAGAGTACTATTGCCCAGACTGCAAGCTTTATCGTCTTTTTTATCATTAGTTGTTCGTCGTGTTTGCCTTTTATTTTTTTGTTAAGTTCGTCTAACGATGCTTTTTTAGCGCAAATGGCTGCGTCGAGTTCTTCTTCTCTTGCAGTTTTCACCTTTTGCGTATTTCCGCAAAATTTGCACTTGCCTTCAGCTGCGTCCTCCTTAAGCGGAATGGTCGCACCGCAACGTTTACAGATCATAAGCTTAACTTCCTTTAATAAATGCTTGCAATATTTCTATTATACTAATTTTACACAAAAAACTCGCGTTTGTCAATAGTTGAATGAAATATCTGCAAAACAATGGAAAATTTATTGCCAAATAATAAATATTATGCTAAAATACGGTACGTAAAAATCTTAGCAGGTGATAAAAATGTACGATAAAATCCGAAAATCGGTGTTTCCGCTCCTCGCCGCTCTTATCTGGGGCGTGGCGTTTGTGGCGCAGACCAATAATACTGCAGGCGCGTTTACGTTTAATGCAATGCGTTCCGTTATTGCGTTCGTTTTCCTTATCCCCGTTATTCTTGTTTTTACCAAGGGTGATGTAAAGCATTTGTTTTGCGAGAATGACAGAAAGAAAACTAAGGCGCTGTGGATAGGCGGAGTGCTGTGCGGTGTCGCGTTGTGTCTTGCGACCTATCTTCAGCAAAGCGGAATGGATAACGGAACAGAGGCAGGCAAAGCGAGCTTTCTTACCGCAACTTATATCGTTATTGTGCCAATCTTGGGCATATTCCTCAAAAAGAAAGCGCCCATAACCGTATGGATAAGTGCGGTGATTGCGCTTTTCGGCTTGTATTTGCTGTGCATAAAAGAGGATTTTTCGGTAAGAGTGTCCGATTTGTTGGTGCTTGCGTGTGCAGTGGTGTTTGCTTGTCATATTATGATAATAGATAAAGCAGGCGCAGAGTGTAACGGCATAAAGCTTTCGTGCATACAGTTTCTTACAATGGCAGTACTGTCCGGAATACTTGCGCTTATTTTTGAAAAGCCGTCTTTTTCTGATTTTACAAACAACGCTTGGTCGGTTGTATATCTTGGAGTGTGTTCGTCGGGTATAGCGTACACTTTACAGATCCTTGCGCAAAAGGACGCAAACCCCACCGTTACCACCCTGCTTCTTTCCATGGAATCGGTGTTCGGCGTAGTTGCGGGAGCTATTGCAAACGGAGAGGTTATGCTTGCAAAAGAGTATATAGGATGTGCGCTTATGCTTGTTGCCGTAGTGCTTGCACAGATACCTGTAGAAACGTTTGGTAAACTGTTTAAGAAGAGAAAAAAAGAACGGGAACAGATTGTCGAAGAAGAATAAATTTAAGACCGCTTACACTTAAGGTGTGGGCGGTCTTGTCGTATTTGCGGTGTTCGAGCCGAATTGTGTATAATAAAGTTGAGAGAAAAATGATTTTTTAATGAAAATTATAATTATTATATATATTTTTCTTGACTAAAACGCGGTAATGGATATATAATTTTTCGGTATAACATTTTCTTAGGAGGCAAATATGCTTCAACTTAAAAATATTACAAAACGCTATGTAATGCCCGGCAACGTCATAATGGCTCTTGACGACGTGTCGGTATGTTTTCGCAAAAACGAATTTGTGGCAATATTGGGCCCGTCGGGATGCGGAAAAACTACGATGCTCAACATTTTGGGAGGATTGGACAGATACACGAGCGGTGATCTCGTAATCAACGGCACGTCCACTAAGCTTTATGCTGACAGGGATTGGGACGTATACCGTAATCATCGTATCGGTTTCGTATTTCAAAGCTACAATCTCATACCGCATCAGACAATACTGAGCAACGTAGAGCTTGCGCTAACTATTGCGGGATTTTCTAAGGCAGAACGCGTTGAGAAGGCAAAAAAGGCGCTTGACAAGGTTGGATTGCAGGGACAGTACAACAAACGCCCCAATCAGCTTTCGGGCGGACAGATGCAAAGAGTTGCGATTGCAAGAGCTCTCGTAAACGATCCCGATATTATTCTTGCCGACGAGCCTACGGGTGCGCTTGATACCAAGACCTCGGTGCAGGTTATGGATTTGTTGAAAGAGGTTGCCTCCGACAGGCTCGTTATCATGGTTACGCACAATCCCGAGCTTGCCGACGCATACGCAAACCGTACGATAAGACTTTTGGACGGAAAGGTGGTTGCCGATACCAATCCTTATACGGCTGAAGAGTGCGAAAAAGACGTTGCGTCCGCTATTGAGAAAAGGAAGCAGGAAGAGGCGAAGCTCAGTAAAAAGCAAAGAGATGAGATAAAGAAAAAGGAGAGCAAAGCGAAGATGTCGATCTTTACGGCGTTCAGACTTTCTGCTCAGAACTTGTTCTCAAAAAAGGCGCGCACGATAATGACAGCAATTGCAGGAGCTATCGGAATTATAGGCGTGTCGCTCGTGCTTTCCATTTCTTACGGAGTACAGGCGTATATTACCGCCATGCAAAACGATATGCTTTCGGGAAATCCCATAAAGATTGAGCAGACCGCTTACGATATCAGCGCGCTTACGGGATCAATGACTCAGGAAGAAAAGAATAATATCGTAAGGCAGGAAGGATACGTAAACGTAGACAGTATGGTTCAGCGTCTTATAAATATGTCCAAGACTGCCGATACGCTTATGGTGGAAAACGCAATTACGCAAGATTACGTAGACTACGTTAACTCTATACCCAAAGAGCATATCGCCGATATTCATCACGATTACGGCATTGATATGACGGGAAGTATTTACACAAACTTTACCAAGCTTGTTGAAAAGCAGGGCGGAGAAGAGGGCGAAATGGAAGAAAAAACGACTTCCATGTCCATCCACGCAATTAGGGCTAATTACATAGAGATACTTGAGCAGACTGTGTTTAATAAGTACGCAGGTTATATTACCAGCATCGTAGAAAACTTTGCTCAGGCGCCCTCGTCTACAGAATATATAATGCAACAGTACGATTTTGTGGGTCAAAACAGCAGAATCGCTTCTGAAAAGGACGAGATTATGCTCGTGCTTGACAATAACGAGCTTGTTACCGACGTGCTTTTAGCACAGCTTGGTTACTATACTCAGGAAGAGTTTTTGCATCTTATCTGCGAAGCCGACAAAGAGGTTGACGCGGAGTTTATGGAGCATTACGGCGACAAGAAGTACAGTAAAGAGATTTTCTCTATAGACGAGCTTTTGCAAAGAGAGTTCGTGTGGTTCCCCAACAACGTCATCTATTCCGGCGAGAACGTAATGAAGTTTGGAGAAACTGTAAGCGTTATGGGTTCGTACAATCCTGTGCGCGGAGATGATTGGACGGTTGCAACAGATGTGGAAAACGCAGGAGCGGAAGAGGGTATTAAGCTTAAGGTTGTCGGAATTCTTAAGCCCAAAGCGGGCGTGTCATACGGATGTCTTAAAGGTGGATTCTATTACACCGAGGAGCTTGCAAAGCACGCGATCGCAACGGGTATGCAGTCGAGAATTATCGATAAGATGGACGACGTTATAACCGATCCCAACGATAGCGCAATGTCTAATATTAAGTATAGCATAGACGTGACTTATCTTGGCGAAACAAAACCGTATTCGGATATTTCGCTTGGCGAATCCAATCTTCTTGCAAGCATGGGCGGAATGAATCTTACCACGTTCTCCATTCAAAGTCTTGGCGGATCAAATCTTCCTGCAACCATTTCTATTTATCCTAAGAATTTCGATCACAAGCAGTCTGTGCTTAACTATCTTGATAAGTGGAACGAGAGCAAGGACGTTACTTTTACCGTAGACGGAGTGGAAAAAACCGTTGCAAGAGATCAGAGAGAGAATATTATTTACAGCGATATTCTTTCGCTTGTAATCGGTATGATTAATCAGTTTATCGATATAGTAACCGTTGCGCTTATCGGTTTCACCTCGCTTTCCTTGGTCGTTTCAACCTTTATGATCGCGATAATAACTTACGTGTCGGTAGTAGAGCGTATAAAAGAGATTGGCGTTATCCGTTCGCTGGGTGGACGAAAGCTGGACGTTGCGTTGCTCTTTACCGCAGAAACCGCAATAATAGGACTCGTTTCGGGCTTGTTCGGTATAGGCATAACGTATCTCGCGTCGTTTATAATCAATATTATAGTAAGTACGACCACGATGATCACGCAGATTGCCGTGTTCCCCTGGTTCTACGCGCTCATGATGGTGGGTATAAGCGTGTTCCTTACCCTTATTTCAGGCGTGTTCCCCGCAGTTGCCGCTGCTAAGAAAGATCCCGTAATTGCGCTTCGTAGCGAATAGACGTTTCTAAGAAACACACTCAAAAAGTTTAGAGCTTTTAGGGTGTGTTTTTTCTTATCAAAATCAGGTAGGTTTTATATGGAAAATGTTTAAAATATACGTGAGCGGTTTGACTTTTATAATTTGCTTATGATATAATTATTATACTATTATTTTTTAGTCTTATATTCTAGAGGTTGATTATGAAGTCAAAGTTGAGAATTTTATTAGTAATGCTTGTTGTGATGCTATCAACTTTTTGTTTGTTAGCAGTAGGTTGTTCTCAGTCTGAAAAATCGATAAAGATTAAGGACGTAACCTTAGATAAACACGGTATGCTCGTGTGGATGGTGGACGGTGAGATTGCTTCGGAAATAAAACCCGGAAGCACCGTTGATTTTATCGTGTATCCAGACGAAGGTTATACTGTAGAATCGGTTATGATAAACGATGAAGACGTTATTTATGACGTTGTAGACAATAAGTTTAGTATAGCGAACGTTAAGGAGAACTTGAACGTTAGCGTTGAATATTCTTATAAAAGATATAATATCAACACCAACACCCCTGAAAACGGAACTATATCTATAGAAGGTAATACTTTCCACGGCGAAACTGCAATAATTAAAGTAACGCCTGACTTTGGATATAAGATTAAGACGTTGATAGTAAACGGTAGAAACGTTTTAGACCAGCTTGACAACAACGTATATAGATTTGAAATATATTCTAACAGCTCTGTATTCTGCGAGTTTGAAGGAATAAAGTATATGTTCTCCGCAAACACCCCTGAAAACGGAAACGTGGAAGTTTCGAAGAGTGAATTTTTAGTGGGAGAAGAAGTAACGATAACAGCAAAGCCGGACGCTCACTATAGAGTGGATAATATTACGCTTAACGGTCAAGAAATCACGCTTGTAGACAATCAATATACTTTCACGGCAAACGGAAACGCGGAAGTTGTATGTTCGTTCAAAAAGATTGACTACACAATCACTAAAGCTCCAACTGAAAATGGAAGCATGGAGTTATCTGCAACTATCGCAAACTATGGCGATAAAGTAACTGTTACCGTAACGCCAAACGAAAACTATGAGATAAAGAGCGTAACGGTAAACGGCAAGGAAGTAGAGCTTGTGGACAACAAGTACGAAATAACGGTGGACGGAAACGTAGAGATTGTTTGCGAGTTTGAGAAGGTAACGTATCAAGTTAGCGTTTTATCTGCGCACAACGGAAGCGCGGTTGCGGATAAAGAAACTCCTGAGCATCAAGACACGGTAATCGTAACGTTTACTCCAGATACAGGGTATGAGCTTGCTACGGTAACGGTAAACGGACAAGACGTTTTGTCAAGCGTTGTAGATAACGTATATACGTTTGTTGCAACCGAAAACGTGAGCGTAGAATGTACGTTTACGAAAAAAGTTTTAACCGTACAATATAGCACTCCAACAAACGGAAGCATAGTTGTTGACAATAAATCTCCTTATTACGGCGAATCGGTAACGATAACCTTTGTTCCAAACACAAATTATCAACTCTCGACCGTAAAAGTAAACAATAAGATTATAACCGTTGTTGATAATAAATTGGTATATGAAAGCCTAACCGAAAATTTGGTGATAAGTGCAACGTTTGTTATGCAAAAAACCAAGTTTACTGGATACGTTAAGGACGGAGATGGAAATCCTGTAGCTAATGCAACAGTAACGAGTGGTTCAAGCTCGGTTTATACGTCGTCTGACGGAAGTTTCACTTTCGAAAGAACGTATGGAACATATACGGTAACGGCTAAGAAAACGGGATATTACGACAAATCTTTGACTGGTACGGCAAGTGGTTCTTCCTACGATTTGGGAACGATTGTTATTTACGAGAAGAAAGTAGGCGTTGATATTAGCTCAACCATTTCGTCAAGCAAAGGCAGAAATTATGCTACTATTAGTTTTGACGAAACCACTAAGAGCGAAAAGATTGTTACAACGGCAGGCTTTAATAACTATCCTTTATACCTTAAGGATATGTGTGTAACAAACGGTGTAGTGTTCTTTAGTGTAACAAACAGAACGAATACGACTGGCTCGTACGAAGCAGATCCTGGTATTGGAATTTACTTGCAAAGCGCAAGTTCTACAAATTATTTGCTTGCTCACGTAAATAATAGTAAGAGTAGATACCTTAAAAACGGAGATTGGAGTAACGTTGTAGGTGGAAATTCGTCATCTTTATACAACGTTGCTACAATTGGACAAAAGTATTATTTTGCTTTCGTTAAGAGTGGAGATTCCGTAAAATTCTATGCAAAGACGAGTACAGGTTCTTATTCTCAAGTAAGTTCATATTCAAACTCAAGCTTTGCAGGAAACTGTTATTTTGGTTTTACAACGTCGGTTGGCGCATTCCAAAATTGCACGATAGAGTTTAATGATATTTCTTATATTCCAAACTCTACCGACGTAAATGCAAACGAGCAAAAATATTCCGTAACGGTAACTCAGCCTACAAACGGACATATTAGCGTAAGCAAGTCGTCTGCAGGTGCATCGGATACCGTAACCGTAACGTTTACTCCAAATACAGGCTACGTACTTTCTTCGGCACGTATTAACGGAAATAAAATAACCGTTTATAATAACGTTTATACCATAAACGGAGTATCGGAAAACTTAGCGATAACAGCAGAGTTTGTGATCGAGAAGGACGTAACGATAACGTCTTATGGTGATGGCACTATATCTTATGCTAAAGATGATTTGCATATAGGAAACACTCTCGAATTTAGAGCTACTCCAAATACAGGAAAACGCCTTACTGCGCTTAGCGTAAACGGAGTATCAACAAGTTTTAAGTATACGGTTTACGGCGACTACGTATTCTCCTGTACTATTAGTGAAAGTGAAATTGTAATCAATGCAACGTTCGAAAACGGAACTGAAACAACCGTAGCGTATTCAGACGGCTCTAACGGTGGAAATCACAACTATGACGCGTCGCTATTCTATCGTAACGATAAGGATATAGAAGGCGCAGACCCCGGCGCAATTTACGTGTCGGAAGAAGATGATCCTGTTTACGGCGGTTGGTTTTATATGGCTGTAACAGGCTACGACTGGCAAAAGAAGGGTGATGGTGGCTCTTACGGCGCATTTCCAATGTACAGAAGTAAAAATCTTTCGGATTGGGAACAATGTGGAGCAGTTGACGGATATGCGCTTAAAGTAGAAACGTCAAACTGGTCAAAAGCTTCTTATTGGGCTCCTGAACTTTTACAGGAAACAATCACTGTTAATGGTGTAAAAAAGAATAGATATTATATCTATTTTAGCGCAAGTAATAAACTAACTTCAGGAACTTCGTCGGATAAGTGGGATGGACTTAATATTAGTATAGGTGTATCTGACTGTCCGTACGGACCATATACTATGGTGGATACTTCTACGTATTATCAGTTCTATGGCGAAACGACAACTGTTAATAAGAACAACGAAACTATTAACGGCTCGACTCCTGTATTTAATTTCTACAAGAACAATTCAGAACTTAGAGAAGCTTATTCAAATCATGGTATAACTAAGGCGGTTTGGCCTGCAATTGATATTTCTCCGTTTATCGATCCTGCAACTGGCGATATGTACTGCTACTTCTCTCAGCAAGCAAGTTCAGTATCTCAGGGTAATATAATCTGGGTAGTAAAGATGAAGGACTACATAACTCCCGACTATACTACAATGCACGCTATTGCAAAACCTGGTTACAATATCACGACAACAGACCTTAAGCCTTACGTTGCGACGGATTTTGATACGTCTAAAGCTGAAACTTTTAACTATGATACTAATGGAAAAATTAACGAAGGCGGATTTACGATCGCTCACTACGACGAAGTAAACAAGCAATGGTTATACTATCTTACGTATTCTCCGTTTGGATATGGCGCAAGAGCTTATTCGGTAACTCAGGCTATTTCTACTTCGCCAAACGGACCGTTTATTAAGATTGATCCAAAAGAAGGCTTTACGGTAATAGGTATTACAACTACAACGCCAACTAATAAAGCTCCCAATTATAATATGAGCTACGACTTTTCCGAAGCTATCGACTATACTGCTTGTAGCGGACATCATAGCTTCGTAAAAGCAGGTAACGAGTTGTTTGCCGTATTTCACGCATATCCCAACTCTATTGACAACTACGATCAAAATAATACTATTATGGAACGTCGCGTTGCAGTGGATAGAGTTAAGTTTGTAACAAGTCCTTACGTAACGCTTGGCGACGTTTCTGATACAAGCGGAACGTATATTCCAGTGCTTTATGGTAACGGACCTTCGTATTCGTATCAACCACTTCCCGAAGTTAGCAGTGGATACGAAAACGTAGCGGACGAAGCAACTATAACTCATACCAATACGAGTGCTACGGGCGAGAAATATCTTTGTGACGGATTATTTGTAACGCATAGCGAATATAAGAATTGGGAATATCAAACGTCAAATTCCGACGTACTAACGTTTGAGTTTGATAGCGCAAAGAACGTTCGCGCGGTAATGGTTTATAACTCTGCTCAGTATGCTTACGCGCTCAAGAGCGTTCGAAAACTCACCTTAACGCTCGATAATGGACAGATAGTAACGTTTAATAACCTTTCTCAAGACGCAGGAAATTATTCTACGGCTAAAAGAATTATTAGATACGGAAGCAGTATTATTGCGGACTTTGAAGAAATGTCGGTTAAGAAAATTGAAATTACCGTAAATTCATCAGATAAGCTCGATACTTCCAACTCTACTATTAGAATCGGCGACGTGGTAATCTTGGCTAGGGCGGACGGAGCGGATAAAAAAGGCTTTGAGTTCCGTTCTGCAAGCGATAGCGCGACTGCGGAATATATCGTAGACGGTGTCGCAAACGATAAAGTTTGGATGAACAAGAAGTGGTACGAGTGGGATAGTGGAGAGTATCAAGTTAAAGCAACTGCAGACCTTGGCGAAGACGGAATGTTTGTAACGGCAACCGTATACGACAAATATATGTATCACGCAGGTAACAGGGGCGAGTATGGAACTTATGGCGAAAACGGCAAGTACGAAGGACTTAACCGCTGGTATAAGAACACTTGGCTCAAAATGTACGCGTACGTAGGCGACGCTTCGACGTACAGTTCAGACAAGCTTAAAGACGTTACAGTGTCGGCTTTCTCAGTAAAATCTTCACACGGTATTAGCGCAGATATGAGCGTAGACGGAGTAGTAAACAGTGGTAATTCACGTAGCTTTACTATAGAAGCTTACGTTCCATACGAGTTGTTTGGTATAACAAACCCAACGGAAGCATACTTAGCTTTTGATTATCAAAGACCACTAAATGCAACCAATAAAGCTCCTAACGTATATTCTGTTGGTAAAGTTGATAGAAATAATATCTACTCCATAATTAAAGTTGATAAAAGTGGATTTGTAAGTGGTGGATACGAAATTAAAAATTGTTAGGTGGTAGCGTAACTATAAACGGAAAGGTACTAAATTCGAGCGATCATTTTACGATAAATGGAAACGGCACCGAAGTTGTAACTAAAGACGTTAATCCTATTGATCCTATTTGATTTACGGATATTACTTCAAATCGCGCAGTAATCGAGTTTACAACCGAATGTTTGCTTGATACTTCTTCTCTTCCTTATGGAACTTATGAGACAGAAGCAACGATAGGCATTATTTACAGTAACGGAACAAAGAGTTCGTCTGCAAGCTTTTGTGGCAGAAATGGAAGAACTATGGCTGATACAACCGTTTGGAATTGGAGCACAAGCGTAAAAGACTACTTAAACGTACTTCCCAAAAACTTGTCAAGTTATGGTGTAGTTCAAAAAATAGTAGCTATATATAACGGTAGCGTTTGGTATATGTTCTACGAATATAACGGAACTTACAAATTGGCTTATACGTCAACTACAAACTTTAATCCTGTTACAGGAAATTGTGCATTTGGAATTATGGTTGGAACAAGTTATCAATATACGCGTATTAAGATAAAAGACGTAAGTATTAACGTTGATTCTGCGTATGTAAACTCAAAATTGACCGAACTTAGGGGTTATTAATTTCTATCGTAATCATAATAAAAAACTTGCTTTTCCACATTTTAAGGAAAGCAAGTTTTTTATTGTTTACAAGTCAAGGTATACTATTCTTTTTCCTCGTCGCGTCTTGGGAATTTTTCGTATTTATCCCAAAGGTTATATCTTTCTGCGTTGGTAATTGCGCCAAGCATTCTGTCCTTTGCAAACGGTATGTCTTTTTGAATATTCTTGATAAGGTTTTTCATAAATTCGCGTTGAGTTTCCTTATCTTCAGGGCACGGATTTTTGTAGATGGGCAGATCTTTTGCTACCGATATTATATCTTTTTCTCTCGTGTAAATAAGCGGTCGTATCATAGTAACGTCGCTTCTGTCCATGTACGAGATGGGGGCAAAGGTGGAAAGTCTGCCTTCGTAGCAAAGCGAAAGCAAAAACGTTTCCACAAGGTCATCCGCGTGGTGACCGAGCGCAAGCTTGTTATAGCCCAGCTTTTTAAGAGTAGTGTTAAGCGCGCCTCTACGCATTTTAGAGCAAAGCGAACACGGTGCTTTTTCCTTTCTCACGTTAAAGACAATCTCGGCAATGTCGGTATGCTCTATGTGGTAATCAACGTCAAGCTCTTCACAGAATTTTTCAAGACCGCTAAAGTCTGCGTCCTTAAATCCCATATCTATGGTAATCGCTCCCAAAGTGAATTTTTGGGGAGAGAAAATGCGATAAGAGGCGAGAGCTTTAAGTAAGACCATACTGTCTTTTCCGCCCGAAAGACCCACGCAGACCTTGTCGCCGTCGTTAATCATGCGGTAATCTTCCACCGCCTTGCGCATTGTAGAGAGTATAAATTGAAGTGACATAGAGCCTTCTCCTATAAAAATTTCGGTTTTATTATACAATATTTTGAAAAAAATGGCAACAATTAGCATAAAGAAAAATAAATTTTAACTTCTTTATTCTAATGAATAAAAAAACAGTTGACTTAAAAAGTATTTTCCTTTATAATGTATACGTAAAAATTTGTAACAAATAGGAGTAACTTACAATGAAAAGAACTTATCAACCCAAAAAGAGACACAGACAAAAGGTTCATGGCTTCAGAGCAAGAATGAAGACCAGCGGTGGCAGAAGAGTGCTTGCAAGAAGAAGAAACAAGGGCAGAAAGAATATTGCCGCTAAGCCTTTGGGCAGTCACTAATTCGGATATTTCAGTTCAGGGTGACTTTTCCTGAAAGACAATATACGGACGAACTAATCAAAAGCGCTCTTTATAGTTTGTAAGGGGCGTTTTTTGAGTTTAGTGTAGTATGCTTAACAAAACTAATCGCCTGACAAAAAACGGCTCGTTCGGGTACGTTTATAAAAACGGTAAATGTTTGCGCGGAAACTGCTTAACTTTCCTGTTTGTTGTTAATTCCAACAACAACGTGAGAGTTGGTTTTTCAGTTAGCAACAAAATCGGAAAGGCGAACGTAAGAAACAAGGTTAAACGCAGAATGCGAGCAATTACGGCACAGGTTGTAAAACAGCTTGCAGGATGTCAGTGTGTGTTTATTGCAAAGCAGGGAATAGAAGAGCTTTCGTACGAGGCGCTTTTGTCCGAAATGCTCCGACTTTACAAAAAATCGGGCTTGCTTGTACAGAACACGGAAATAGCTAAAACCGAGCATGAAGAAAAAGAAGAGTAAAAATCTGTTTCTTTATATAATCACGTTCAGGTGGTTGTTCGAGGGGTTGGTGCTGTTTTACAAGAAATGCATCTCACCTCTGCTTCCGCACGTTTGCATATACACGCCCTCATGTTCTTCGTATATGTTGGAGGCAATTCAAAAACACGGTGTAATCAGAGGAATAATATTGGGAACAAAACGTATCTTACGGTGTGTGCCGTGGGAGAAAGGCGGATTTGATCCCGTTCCCGACAATCCAAAAGGAGATATGAAATGGCTTTTTTAAATAGCTTTATAGGCGCATTCTACGATATTTCGGTGTCTGCTCCCACGGGAGATTTGTGGGCAACGTTAATTTTAGATGTGTTTAACTTTATTACGAACTATGGATGGAGAGTTGTGTTGTTTACCTTTATTCTCAAACTCTTGCTTTCCCCCGCCGACATTTTCCAAAAGATCTCGTCGCGTAAACAGCAAAAGGTACAGGCAAAGCTCGCTCCCGAGTTTGAAAAGATCGACAGGCAGTTTGCCAACGATACAAGAACCGCAATGCAGAAAAAGCAAGCGTTGCAAAAGGAAATGGGCGCAGGTATGAATCCGCTCGTATCTTGTTTGCCAATGATTCTTACGCTTGTTGTATTCATTACGCTTTTCAACAGCTTGCAGAATATCGGCGCGTACAAGAATTTGAAGCAGTACGTAGACCTTTTCAATGAGTATAACAACGTTACTCAGTGTGTTCTTGAAGATACGAGCAAGGGTGACGACGTGTACGGGGTATATCTTGCAAAAGACGGTAATCCCGATCAGGACAGAATAGACGATTATAAGACTTATTACGTAAAAGGACTTGACGAGTACGTCGATTCGCTTTCAACGGAAACCAATGCAAGCATTATCGATGCGTATAACGCTGCTGGCGTAGATACGTACGCAGAGGCAAAGGCTTTCGTTGTGGACTACGTAATCGATCCCGTTAACGATCCGAGTAAATCCCAGTTCCAGTCATTCTCTTCCTTTGTCGGACAAAGAGCGGTTCACAAGCTTTACGGCAATACGATGGAAGGCTTTATGTGGATTAAGAATATTTGGGCGGTTGACGCAATGTGGACGGCTCCGGTAAACGATTATACTACCTTTACCTCCAACATTCGTTATACCCAGAACGGCGGAACGTCTTGCAACTGTTCTTGCAATTGTTCTCCTTCCGTTACTAACAACATTTCTTTCAACACAGAGCTTACCGATATTTGGGAAAGTAACGGAGTTTTGGAAACAAGTAAAAAGACCGAAAAGGAAAGAATCCTCAAAAAGGATACTTACGAAACCGTAATGGGCGAGCTCAGAAAGGACAGCTATTACAACTCTGCAAACGGTTATCTCATTCTTCCCCTTCTTTCTATCGTGCTTGCGCTTGTCAATCAGATTATAACACACATTCAGCAGAAGCGTAACGGACAGGATATGGGCGGTCAGCAGGGAATGACGATGAAGCTTATGATGTGGACGATGCCCGTCATGATCGGTATGTTTGCATTCATGAACGTTGCGGCATTCGCGCTTTACCTCGTAGTAAGCTATTTAGTATCTCTTATCGTGTCGCTTATTATGATGCTTATCTATCACATTATGGATAAGAAAATGGATGACGATAATATTATCCACACTTATGGAAGACCAAACTTTAACAAATAATATATATGAGAGGGACAATATGAAAACAATCGAAGCAACAGGAAAAAAATTAGACGACGCCATTAAAAACGGACTTGCCGAGCTTGGCGTTACCCTTGACGAAGTTGACGTGGAAATTTTGGAGAGTGGTGGATGGTTCAAAAAAGCCAAGGTTCGCCTTACCGTTATCGAAGAAGAGATTAGCATAAAAGATGCATTCGTTAGCAAAGAGGAAGAACCCGAAAAAACCGAAAAGGTTGAAGAAGTAAAGGTTGAAGAGGTTGAGAAAAAAGAAGAGATCTCTTGCGAAAAAACTGAAGAGCCCAAGGCTGAAGAAGTAAAAGCTGCAGAGCCTAAAAAGGAAAAACCTGTAAAAGAACGCAAGAGTAAAAAGGAATTCAAAAAGCCTGCTCCTCCCGTAGAAAAGGAATATCCCCCCGCAACCGAAGAGCAAGTAGCAAAGGCTAAAGCTTACGTAGAAGGTCTTATCAAGGCAATGAACGTAGAGGGCGAGGTTGTTGCTACAAGCGAAGGCAATATCATCAATCTTGATATCGTAACCGACAACGCAATGGTTATCGGACACCGCGGAGAAACTCTCGACGCGATCCAGACTCTTGCAAAGCGCATGGTAGAAGACAACGATTCTCACGTAAGAGTAGTTGCCGACAGTCAGGGATACAGAGCAAAGAGAGAAGCTTCTCTTATTCACCTTGCTAAAAAGACTGCAGACAAGTGCGTAAAGAAAGGACACAAAATCTCCTTAGAGCCTATGGACAGCTCACAGAGAAAGATTATTCATTCCGCTCTTACCGACGACGAGAGAGTATTCACTCGCTCCGAAGGTCACGAGCCCAACCGTAAGGTTATCGTTTTCCCCGTAAGACGCAGAAGATAATTTAACAGTAAAAAGACGACTCCGAAAAATGGGCGTTTCCCATAGGGATTTTTTCACAAGGTAAAAGACTAACGAATAATTTTCGTTAGTCTTTCTTTTTGCCTTACAAAGACACACGACTTTGCTTGCAAAAGTCGTATACGTATGTGGGATTTTGGGTAATTATTCTTCAAAAATACCGTAAGAGGAAAGGATATATTTTGCAACGTCGTACATTAAGCTTTCTAATTTTTGTTGCATAAAAAGCTGAGGAGCAAAAAGTTTATTATCTTTTTCGAAGCTTCTTCTTGCGTGAGGCCAACCTTTTGCCGAAATAAGCGAATTGTCGCACTCAAGCGTAAAATATCCCTTAAATTTCACCTCGATAAGCGCGTTTATTATCTCGTCGTGGTTGAGAGTTCCCATATAGGGTATAACGTGTTCGTCGCAATTTCCGTGATTGTCATTGTAGTGGATAGCATACAAGTGCTCGCCAAGATCCATAATCTGCTGATATTGGCTTCCCTCGCAGTTGGCATGACCCGTATCCCAGCAGGCGTGAAACTGAGGATGGTTCATATATTCGATGAACTCAACCATTTCTTTGCCCGTGTTTACAAAATACATATCACCCATGTTTTTCTTGGTGCTGTTTTCAATAAGAACGTTTACACCGCACCTTTCCATTGTAGGAATAAGCTTTTCAAAGAATGCTTTGTTTAGCTCAAACCATTCTTTTTTACTAATGCCTACTCTACAACCGTTGTGTACTACCGTGTTTTTAATGCCTAAAATTTGACAAATTTCGATAGAACGAATGGTTGCGTTGAGTAAAAAGTCCACGTGTTTGCTATCATCAGAGAGTGGATTTCCGCCCTGAGAATGAGCCTGTACGAATTGCATTCCCAAAGCCTCGGCGTGCTTTTTTAGAGAAAGAACCTCCTGCTCCCAGCCGTCTTTCATATACGCGCAATCGGGAGTAAAGCGGTACATATTAAGGTCAATATACCTGAATCCTGCCCTATAAAGTTCCGTTATGCGGTCTTTATCCGATTCCACATAGCGACCAAAATCGCCAGTTGTTGTTGCAATTTTCATATCTCTTTGCCCCTTTGCTGAAAATTATTGTCAACGTAAAGTGTAGCACACCGAGCACCGCCTGTCAACCGTTTCTAAAAAAATTACCGTTTTTGTACAAAGCGAGAGAATAAGGATAAAAGATATTATATATATAATTTATAAATACTGTATAAAACCACCCTTTATACCGTATATTCCGCATAAAACCGTATTTATGCAGTATTTTATGCAAAATGCAGTCTATTTATGCATAAAATGAAAAAATTATAAAAAAATCTAAAATTTTTTTGAATATTTATGCAAAAACAGTTGACATTAGCTTTTTAGTGTACTATAATAAGTCCACAATCTAAAACGGTTGAATAAAAAAATTATATTAAATAGGAGAAAAAACTATGAAAAAGATTATTACATTAATCATGACGGCAATCATGGCATTGGTAAGTGTTTTTGCTTTCACTGCGTGTAATTCTTCAACAGGTAGCGCTAATACTCTTTACGTTTATACTAATGCGGGCTTTGCACCTTATGAGTATATTAACGAAAAGGGTGAAGTTGTAGGCGTTGACATTGACGTAATGAAAGAGGTTGGCGAAGTTCTTGGATACAATGTTGTTATCAACGATATTGAATTTAACCAAATTTTGGTTGAAGTTGCAAAGAACAAGAATGCGGTTGGAGCAGCAGGAATGACGAAAAAGCCAGATCGTGACGACGTAGCTCTTGCATCTATTCCTTATGCAACCTCTGTTCAGTATGCAATCGTTCCTAAAGGAACTTTTGGTGCGGAAGATCTTGTTGATGGTAAATTGCCCGTAAGCGCACTTTCTGCTCTTACCAAGAAGGCAATCGGTGTTCAGGAAGGAACTACTGGTAACTTCCTTATTGAAGATGCAATTGTAGATGGTGGAGATCTTGGAACTTCATTCCAGTGTATGACATATACCAATGCAATCGTTGCAAGTCAGGATATTGGAACTACGCTTGGTGCTGTTGTAATTGACAAGCTTCCCGCAAAGTCTATTTGTGAAGCAAACTCTGCTCTTGAATGTGTTGAGCTTGTTGCGGACATAGAAGAATACGTTATCTACTTTAATAAAGAAGCAAGCGAGCTTGTTGAAAAGGTAAATAAAGTTCTTTCCAAAATGATTGAGGGTGGCGTTATTGATTACTATACCCTTAAGCATAGCGGTGGTATTTTATAATCAGGAATAACCGATGGATATTTTAGCGCAGTTAAATTATATTTTTACTGTCAGAGAGAGAATCTTAGAAGGTCTTGGAATATCCCTATTAATAGCATTTGTTGCCGTTGTTATCGGTTTTGTAATTGGTATTTTACTTGCAATGGTAAAAATTGCTCCAAAGACTAACATTGTAATCAAAATATTTGATAAAATTGCAGATATTTATATTGCGGTTATTCGCGGAACACCAATGCTTGTACAATTACTTATTATGTATGGAGTCATTTTGGTATCGCTCAAACAGAGCGATACCAACTTGCTTGTTCCGATAATTTCGTTTGGTGTTAATAGTGGTGCGTACATGGCGGAGATTATTCGAAGCGGTATTAATTCAGTAGATAAAGGTCAAATGGAAGCAGGTAGAAGCCTAGGTATGAGTTGGGTTGGAACCATGATGAGGATAGTGATTCCTCAGGCAATAAAGGTTGTAATTCCTACTATTTTCAATGAGATTATTATCCTTGTTAAAGAAACGTCCGTTGTTGCGTACATTCTTTTGAGGGTGAACGGAAGACAGGTTTGGGATTTGTTGGGTATTGCAGAAAAACTCGGCTTGGCTGTTCCCGGAGCATATATGGCGCTTATTTTTACAGTTGCCATACTCTATCTTATTATTGTTTTGCTGCTTACGCTCATTCAAAAACTTATCGAAAAGGGGTTGAAGAAAAATGAAAAATAATCAAATCCCCGTAATAAGTGTAAAGGACTTAAAGAAAGATTTTGGCAACAACAAGGTTTTGCGCGGTGTCAATATCGATATCAACAAAGGCGACGTGGTTGCGGTTATCGGTCCTTCGGGTTGTGGAAAATCCACTTTCTTGCGTTGTCTTAACCTCTTAGAAGAGCCAACGGGCGGAGAGATCGTATTTAATAACAGTATAATCTTCAAGATGTACTGTAACGAAACGAAAGAGCAGATCAAAGCAACGCAAAAAGAGATTGCTTTTGCAAAAAAGAACGGCGGAGACGTAGAGGGGCTTACCAAAAAGCTTAACGAGCTTACCGCGCTTTTGGCTTCGCAAAAGACAGAGGAAAAACAGATTGTAAAAGAGAGTAAAAAGAATATCAATCTTCACCGTCAAAAGATCGGTATGGTGTTCCAGCAGTTCAATCTGTTCCCCCATATGACCATTATGGACAACATTACGCTTGCTCCCATGAAGCTAAAGAAAATGCCAAAGGATGAAGCTCAGCTTCTTGCGCTAAAGCTTTTGGAAAAAGTCGGTCTTGCAGATAGAGCAAGTGACTATCCCTCCGCGCTTTCGGGCGGACAAAAACAACGTGTAGCGATAGTTCGTTCGCTTGCTATGGAGCCCGACGTAATTCTTTTCGACGAGCCCACTTCCGCTCTCGATCCCGAAATGGTAGGAGAGGTTCTCAACGTTATGACCGAGCTTGCAAGGTCGGGTATGACGATGGTTGTGGTAACTCACGAAATGGGCTTTGCTCGCGAGGTTGCAAACCGTGTTATCTTTATCGACGAGGGTGTAATAAAGGAAGAGAATAATCCCAAAGATTTCTTTGCATCCCCAAAAAATCCCCGTCTTGTGGATTTCTTGTCCAAGGTGCTGTAAAAAGCTATTACAGCTTCAACTAATAAAAAACATCCGTTCTGAAAACTCAGAGCGGATATTTTTTTATTTGTCATAATTTGGCTTAAAAACTCATATACGTTACCGTGTTTTTAGTGCATAAGAGCGGACGGAGGAACGCCGAATTTCTTTTTTATTGCGCGTGAAAAATACTTTTCATCCTCAAATCCGCAGGCATAAGCAATAGAAGCTATGGTATCGGAGCTTGTAGAGAGCAGATAAAAAGCCTTGTCAAAGCGTAGCCTTTGCACGAACTCGATAAACGATACGTTGTAATATTTTTGGAATTTGCGTCTTAACGTCGGCTCGCTTATGAAAAATTTTTTACATACCTCGTTAAGGGAAAGAGATGGTAAGCAGAAGTTTTCTCTTATGTATTCTATGCACCTGTCAAAAATCTTATCGCAAGTAGCCCGTGGAGTTTTTTCGTCGGCTATCTTTTGTAAAATATCGTATACAGCAGACTTTGTAGAGAATACGCAAAAGTGGTCTTTCCATTCTTTCATTGCGTTTTCAAAAGCAATCCTTATTGATGTGGGACTGTTTAGCGTAACGTTTTCCGTTTCCGTGTAGTTACAGCTGGCAAAGTGAAAAACAATGCTCTTACTGTTAGTGTACTTAACCTCGTACGGAGTATTGTGCGGAATAAACATCACATCGCCGGGTTTTGAAACAAAGCTCTTTTCGCCTACGGTAAATTGCCCCTCGCCTTCCGTTCTTAGAGATAACGCCGAATATGGTCTGCCGTTTACATTGAAACTTCCGTTGGTGTGGCAAAATTCATCCACCGCCAAAATCTTAAACTCCAACTCGTCAAAATTATAAATCATAATCTCACCTCACACCTATTATACCACGCCCCTGAGCGAAAAGTCCACCTTTTTGAGCGAAAATGCTGTTTACTATAAAAATCACAGGTGCTATAATTTAGCTAACTTAATATATAAAGGAGTGTACTTATGGTTTTTAAGCCTGATAACTGCATTAATAAAGTGGGGAGATTCTATCTTGACGAAAACGTGAGTGCGGTTGCGCATAAAAGTGTATGCAGGGCGGAGGTTCTCGAATTTTTTAGCCGTTGTGCGTTTACGCTCTGCAAATTGGATGCAACGGAGTGTGACGAGCTTGTCTTTAGGATTGGCAACAACGACGGAATAGAGGTGGGCGATTGCGATTATACGATAAGCGTAAATAAGAGTGGCGCGTGTGTAAGGGCGAACACGGAAAAAGATCTTATACGCGGTGTCGTTACTCTTGCCCAGCGCGTAGAAACAGATGACGAGCGGATTAAAATTGATTGTTGTGAGATACGTGATAACTCTAAAATCAAGGTACGTATGGCGCATTTTTGTATTTTTGCAAGCACAAAGCTTTATGAACTCGAGCGTTTTGTTCGTTTTTGCGGAGCGCTAAAGTACACTCACGTGGTGCTTGAATTTTGGGGAATGCTTAGGTACGACTGTATGAAGGAGCTTGGCTGGGGACACGCTTTTACTAAGGATCAAATCCGACCGATAATCGAAATTGCACGTAGCTTTGGCATAGAGATTATACCAATGTTCAATCATTGGGGACACGCGAGCGCAAGCAGAGGTATGCATGGCAAGCACGTTGTGCTTAATCAGAATCCGTCGCTTCAGCATTATTTTTCGGATACGGGCTGGTGCTGGAATTATGATAATCCAAAGACGAGAGATCTGCTCAAAAAAGTGCGTGCGGAGCTTATTGATCTTTGCGGTGAGGGTGAGTATTTCCATATCGGCTGTGACGAGGCATACGGGTTTGACTTTTCCGAAAAATCTATGAGCGGTTTTTGCGAGTATCTTAACGAGATTGCGGATGATTTGAAAAGTCGCGGTAGACGTGCAATCGCTTGGGGTGATATGTTTATCGCAAGGCATCCTGAGTTTAACAAGGATAATAGATATACTTGTAATTGCAAGTCCGAGAAAGAAGAGGAGTTTTTCTTAAGCAACCTTGACAAAAGCATTATAATTGCCGACTGGCAGTACGATTCTCCCGTATATCCCGTGCAGACTTCTGAAGTTTTCAAAAATGCAGGCTTTGACGTTATAATATGTCCGTGGGACAGGGGCGAAAGCGAGAGCATAGCAAGTGTAAAGACGGCACGTGACGGGCTTTGGGGCGTTATGCACACGACATGGCATACGCTGTCGTCAGGTTACGTGTTCCTTACGCTCGTTGCACAGCTTTGCTGGCAGAATAACGTAATAAACGACAGGGCAGAGCTTTGCACTAACACTGCAAGCGTGCTTCGTAAAGCGTATTTTACTGACGGCGACTACGAAAAATCGGGCTGGTCGGAAAGAGAAATTGTGGAGAGAACGTAATGGCTGTATTTTTGTTCTGCTTAGTGCTTGTCTTTACCGTTGCTCAGTCAGTAAGCACTAAGCTTTACCATAAAAGCGGAGAAAGCTCTATTGTTTTTAACGCAATAAAAGCGTTATTTTCCTTTGTTCCGCTTCTCGTTTTTTCTCTGTTTGGTTTTTCGTTTCATACGCCAACGCTGTTGCTTGGCTCGCTGTACGGAGCTTTGATGTGCGTTTCGATGACGTCGGGCTATCTTGCCTTAAAGAGCGGTCCAATGGCGCTTACAAGTATGCTTGTGTCTTTTTCTATCGTTATACCGCTCACGTACGGTCTGTGTGTGGGCGAAGTATTAAACGTGTTCAAAATCGTGGGATTGTGTGCTCTCGTTGTTGCAATGGTGGTGGTAAACCTAAATAAGCAAAACAAGGAAAGCAAGGTGTCGTACGCAAAATGGTTGTTGTTTGTTTCCCTCACTTTTGTTTCAAACGGTGTAATGTCCGTCATTCAAAAAATCCACCAAACGCAGTTTCCATCGCAGTTTGTTACGGAGTTTATGACGGTAGGAATGTTCGTGGGTGCAGTGTTCTTTTGCGTGATAGCCCTTATCAAGATAAAGCCTAAGCGTGTTTTACAAAGCAAGGGTAAGATTTTTGGAGTCGTTGCAGGGATCTGCTCTGTCGTTGCAAACTTTTGCACAACCGCGCTCGTGGGAATGGAAAATGCTTCCGCTCTGTTCCCTGCAATCACTGCAGGAACGCTCGTTCTTAACCTTATTTTAGGACTTATAATCTTTAGGGAAAAGCTGAAACTTAATCACTATATTGCCGTAGTTTTCGGAGTTTGTGCCGTAGTTTTTCTCAAGCTCTGAGTTGAAAATTTCCCTCTCTTCCGCTAAAAAATAACCGTATTCCTTTATAGATCGCACGAATATCCGATCGGTTTTTCGCGTCGGTCTTTTCTTTTTATGCATTTATGCACAAAATTTCGTATAAAATTCGTTTTTATGCAGTATAAATGTATAAAATACAAAAATATTTAAATATTTATAAATAAATATGCAAAAGTTGCGTTCAAACGGTTGCTTTTTTAAGTTAAAAGGAGTATACTGTATACATTCTTAAAACTTAGAAAATAATTTATTAAAAGAGGCATATAAATATGAACAAACAGGACATTAAAAAGGTTGTACTTGCATACAGTGGCGGACTTGACACGTCCATCATTATTCCTTGGCTTAAGGAAAACTATAACAACTGCGAAGTAATTGCAGTTTCGGCTGACGTTGGTCAGGGCACCGAGCTTGACGGACTTGAAGAGAAGGCTATCAAGAGTGGAGCAAGTAAACTCTATATCGAAGATTTAACCGATGAGTTTGTAAACGATTTCGTTATCCCCACCGTTCAGGCTGGCGCGCTTTACGAGGAGTATATGCTCGGAACGTCCTTTGCTCGTCCCATAATCGCTAAGCGCATTATTGAGATTGCAAAGGCAGAAAAGGCTGACGCTATCGCACACGGCTGTACGGGTAAGGGCAACGATCAGGTTCGTTTCGAGCTTGCTATCAAGGCTCTTGCTCCCGAAATGGCTATCATTGCTCCTTGGCGTGAGTGGGATATCAAGTCCCGTGAAGAGGAGATCGACTATGCCGAGGCTCACAATATTCCGCTTAAGATAAACAGAGAAACAAACTACTCAAAGGACAAGAACTTGTGGCACCTTTCCCACGAGGGCTTGGATTTGGAGGATGCCGGCAACGAGCCTTTGTACGAAAAGGACGGATTCTTGGAGATGAGCGTATCGCCCATGCTTGCACCCGACAAGCCCACGTACGTTATCCTTGATTTCGAGCAGGGTAAGCCCGTAGCACTTGACGGAAAGAAGATGAGCGCAAAGGAGATTATCCTTGCTCTTAACGAGATTGGCGGAGCAAACGGTATTGGACTTTTGGATATCGTAGAAAACCGTCTTGTAGGAATGAAGTGTCGTGGCGTATACGAAACTCCCGGCGGAGCAATCCTTTACTTTGCGCACAAGTACCTCGAAACTCTTTGCTTGGACAAGTACGTAGCGCACAAAAAGCAGGAACTTGCAATTACCTTTGCTGACCTCGTTTACAACGGTCAGTGGTTCACTCCCCTCCGTGAGGCACTTTCTGCATTCGTTGCCAAGACACAGGAAAAGGTTACCGGCAAGGTAAAGATTAAGCTTTATAAGGGTAATATGATAAAGGCAGGTGCTTGGTCTGATTACTCTCTTTACAGCGAAGAATACGCAACGTTTGGAGAGGATCACGTTTACAATCAGGCGGACGCAACCGGATTTATCAATCTTTTCGGACTTCCCTGCAAGGTTCAGGCGGAAGTAAACGCAAAAAACTCAAAAAAATAATTCACAAAAAAGAGGTTAGATATGGATAAGATGTGGGCAGGCAGATTTGCCAAAACGCTCGACAAAACGGCTGACGATTTCAATTCGTCCTTAAAGTTTGATTGCAAGATGTTCGCTCAGGACATAAAAGGCTCTATTGCGCACGCTACAATGCTTGGAGCTTGCAACGTTTTGCCACAAGCGGACGTGGACAAAATTATCGAAGGGCTTGCTTCCATTTTAGAGGATATCAAAAACGGTAAGCTTACGTTTGATAACGGCGCAGAAGATATTCACATGTTCGTAGAGGGCGAGCTTACCAAGCGTATCGGTGACGTGGGCAAAAAGCTTCATACGTCACGTAGCAGAAACGATCAGGTTGCACTCGACCTTCGTATGTACGTAAAGGACGAACTTGCAAAAATTAAGACGCTTCTTTCAGAGCTTATAGGCGTGCTTTGCGATAAGGCGGAGCAAAACCTCGACGCTATTATGCCCGGGTATACTCACCTTCAGCGCGCTCAGCCCATAACTTTTGCTCAGCATCTTATGGCGTACGCAATGATGTTTATTCGTGACGTTATGCGTATTGACGATACCGTAAAGCACATGAATCTTTCTCCCCTTGGCTCTTGCGCCCTTGCAGGAACGACCTACCCAATCGATAGAGGCATAACCGCAAGTCTTTTGGGCTTTGACGGATACACTCACAACAGTTTAGACGGAGTGTCAGATAGAGATTTTTGTGTGGAAACGTTGTCAACGCTTTCGCTTATTATGGTTCACCTTTCCCGTTTTGCGGAAGAGATTATTCTTTGGACAAGCTGGGAGTTCAAGTTTATGGAGCTTGACGATTCGTTCACGACGGGCTCGTCCATTATGCCTCAAAAGAAAAACTCGGATATGGCAGAGTTAGTACGAGGCAAGAGCGGTAGAGTGTTTGGCGATTTGATGGGAATGCTTACCGTGCTCAAAGGACTTCCGCTTGCGTACAATAAGGATATGCAGGAAGACAAGGAGGGCGTGTTCGATGCGTTAGAAACCGTCAATATGTGCCTTACCGTGTTTACGCCCATGCTCGCTACGGCTACCGTGCTTAAGGACAATATGCTCACGGCGGCAAAGAAGGGCTTTATCAACGCAACGGATATGGCTGACTACCTCACCAAAAAGGGTATGCCGTTCAGGTCTGCTTACAAGATTACCGGCACAATCGTTGGTGATTGCATCGCAAAGGGTAAGGTTTTAGAGGATCTTACGGTAGAAGATTACAAGCAGTACAGCGAACTTTTTGATGGCGGTATATACAAAGCAATCTCGCTTTCAGAATGTGTAAGCAAGCGTATTTCGCAAGGCGGAACCGCGCCTAGCGAAACCAAAAAGCAGATAACGTACGCGAGAAAGTTTGCAAAAATCAACTAAATAAAATCAGATACGTTAACGACCCCTAAAGCCGATATGCTTTAAGGGGCTCGTTTTTTTTGATTAGCCATGGTTTATAATTACCGCATACGTATGCCCGATTTTGCGACCAATAACGTTTTATTGCGTAATTTGCGAGAGAAAGGATAGGGGCGAAAGTGCGTGGGATTTTGCTCTATAGTCAATAAATTTAGCGAAACTTATTGCAAAAGGTCGTTTGTTTATGTTATAATAAGTTATAAACTGTGACAGAGGGAAATATTATGATTATTGAATGTAAAACGTGTGGAAGTGAGATCGAGATAGCAAGCAGACAAAAGATTGCCGTTTGCGAGTTTTGCGGTATGGAGCAAACTTTACCACAAGCAAACAATCCTGAAAAAATGGAGCTGTTTATTAGAGCTAACGAGAACCGTATGTCATGCAGGTTTGACGTTGCGAAAAAGCAGTACGAAAACATAATAGCAAAATATCCCGATGAAAACGAGGCGTATTGGTGTAAAATACTGTGTGAGTACGGTATAGAATACGTGGACGATTTTACAACCGAGAGAAAGCTTCCCACTTGTCACAGAACGGTCAAGCAAAGCATTTTTGAAGCAAAGGACTACAAGCTTATTATGTCGCGCGCAACGTCGGAAGAGAAGGCTATTTATAAGACCGAGGCAAACGAGATTGACCGTATTCAAAAAGAAATTCTCAAGGTAGCACAGCGCGAAGAGCCGTACGATATATTTATTTGCTTTAAGGATACCGAAGAGGACGGAACAAAAAGGCGCACGGTGGATTCGCAGTACGCTAACAAGATATACACCCTTTTGTCTAACAAAGGCTACAAGGTTTTCTTTTCACGCGTTACCTTAAAAAGCAAAGGCGGAGCGCAGTACGAACCCGTTATATATTCCGCGCTGTCCACCGCAAAGGTTATGCTTTTGGTGTGTGCAAACCCCAAACACGTAAACGCGCCGTGGGTAAGAAACGAATGGAGCAGATACGCAGAGTTTGCGGAAAAGGATTTCAGCAAAGCGCTCGTGCCCTGTCTTAAGGACGTGTATCCCTACGATTTGCCCGACGAGCTTAACCGTTATCAGGCTTTGGATATGAGCGAGCTTGATTTTTACGAAAACCTTTCCAGACAAATTGACAGCAAGTTTGGACGAGTAAGCGTTCAAGCCCCCGTATATACTGCGCCGTCCGTGCCCGTTCAGCCGGTAATCGACGAGAAGCAAAGCACGATAAAAAATTTCATAAGGCGCGCGCAGTTGTACCTTGAGGACAGAATTTTTGAAAAGGCGGACGAGTATGCCGAAAAGGTGCTGGATATCGATTCGGATTGTGCCGAGGCGTATTTGGTAAAGCTTATGGTGGACTGCAAGGTATCAACAAGCTCTGAGCTTGCTTCCTGCGGTGTGGATTTTGCGGAAAACAGAAACTACGTAAAGGCGATCAGGTTTGGAGATAGCGAGCTTAAAAGTATGCTTGGCAGATATCTTGCCGAAAATCAGAACGTAGCGGAAAAATTGCGCAAACGTGAAGAAGACAGAAAATTAGCGGAAGAAAAACGCAAGCAGGAAGAGGAAAAAGCAAAAAAAGAGGAACAGCGCAGACTTTTTATCGCAAACTTAAAGGCAAAAAAAGAGGAACAGCGCAGACTTTTTATCGCAAACTTAAAGGCAAAAAAAGAGGAACAGCGCAGACTTTTTGTTACTAACTTAAAAGTAGACGATCTCGTAAAGTTCGGACGGTATTATCAGAATAATTCCAAAACAAAAGAGGATATAGAGTGGAGAGTGTGTGACAAGCAGGACGGTAAGGTTTTGCTTATGAGCAGGTACGCGCTCGACAGGGTGCGCTACAGCTCGCGATCTTCAGTCACTTGGGCAAACTCCGATCTAAGGCAATTCCTTAACGGTGAGTTTATCTCATCAGCCTTTAACAAAAGCGAAGCAGATGCAATTTATTCTACCGTTGTTGTGCCCGACAAAAATCCGAAGTACGCAACCGATTGCGGAGCAGAAGTGACGGATAAGGTTTTTGTGTTTAGCAAATCCGAAGTGGAAAAGTATATGCCCCTGAATTTTAACAGAACGTGTAAAAGCACGTCATACGTACGCGGTAAGGGCGCGTATACCAATAATCTGCGCGATCTGTACTGTAATTGGTGGCTACGTACCCCCGGTCCCACGTCAAAAGACGCAACGATAGTAAATACCGCAGGCTACGTGTATTACGAGCGGGCGGCAGTATATTATGCAAAGGCGGACAATGAGAGTGTAGCCGTGCGTCCTGTTTTGTGGGTGGATCTTGACCTTCTTGCGGAGATTGTGATACCCTTCGAAATTCCACCGCAATTCGCAACCGAGAATAAGGCGAACACCCCGTCTAAAACCGAAATACCACCTAAAAAAACAAACGCTACTTTGAAAGTCGGCGATACTTATAAGTTCGGAAAATACTATCAAAGCAATAACACAACAAAAGAAGATATCGAGTGGCAGGTGCTTGCAAAAGAGGGAAGCAAAGCCCTGCTTATAAGCAAGTACGGATTAGACTGTAAGAAGTACAACGAAGAAATAACAAGTGTATATTGGTCACACTGCACTTTAAGGAAATGGCTTAACAACGACTTTATAAACAGTGCGTTTACGGGCGCTGAAAAGGCGAGGATATCAACGGTAACGGTAAGCGCGGATAAGAATCCAAGATACAGCACAGACCCGGGAAATGCAACGCAAGACAAGGTGTTCTTGGTGAGCATACCCGAAGCAAACAAATATTTCGGCAATATTTTTGAAAGGCAGTGTAAGCCAACAAAGTACGCAAAGGAAAACGGAGCAAAGGCAAACGGTGACGGGAATTGCAGTTGGTGGCTTCGTACTCCCGGTATGTACCTAACCTGTGCCACACACGTTACTTGCGTAGGAGAAGTTTACGACGGAGCATCTTTTGTTTCTGATTTAAATGCCGTGCGCCCTGCTATCTGGGTGGATTTGGAAGCGTAAAGAGCTTTGTTAAAAACGCGATAGAGTATAAGAAAAATCAACGTAGGAGAAAATTTATGGCAAAAAAGTTTGACGGAGTGGTTATATTTTCGGATTTTGACAATACACTTACGTATAAGGGGAGCATGAGCGGAACGTGTAAGCATTTTAACATTAACCCAAATAATTACGAGGCTGTCAAATACTTTACACAAAACGGTGGTAAATTTATTATGGCAACGGGAAGAAATTACAACGAACTGCTTTTTCTTTTGGATAAGATGCCCATGTACGAGGTAGCAATATGTACCAATGGTACGCTTTACAACCTCAAAACAAACGAGGAATACCTTTCCGTAGAGCTTGAAGACGACTTTATCGAAACGGTGGCAAAGGACCTTTTTTCCAAGTTCGATATCCGTCATTGCAGAATAGTGGACGGGGATTATAACAACTGCGAGTGGAACAAAACGGAGAGCGGAATAAGCTTTTTCGAGCACGCGAAAATCCACGATAAAAAGCCGTATCACAAGCTTACTTTTTCGGGCGACGGTGACGTTAAGTACATCAAAAACCTATATACGTATCTTAAAAACAAGTACAAAGACGAGTATACCGTGGAGTGCTCAGCCCCCGATTTTATGGAGCTTTATGCAAAGGGCGGAGGCAAGAAAAACGCGATAAGAGAGCTTGTAAAACGAATAGGCGACGTAAAGAAAATTATTTGCGTGGGAGATCAGGAAAACGATATTCCCATGCTTGAAATTGCGGACGTGGGAGTGTGCGTGGCAAACGGTGCACAGAGAGCAAAGGACGTAGCTTCCGTAATTTGCACTACGAATGAAGAAGGAGCAATAGCCGACGTCGTGCGGATGCTTGAGGAGGGTATAATAAAAACGTAACGTAGGAGATAATACAAAGACAATGAAATTTCTCAAACTGCTGTTTAATAAGACGTTTATAGTCATATTGGCGTGTATAGTCCAAATAGGGATAACGCTTGCAGTAGGGATATTTCTCAACGAATACTTTTATCAGTTTTGGGCGATATCGTTTGCGATCTCGCTCATTCTTTTTTTGTTTGTTGTAAACAGACGGGATATTCCCGAAACAAAGCTTTTGTGGACGGTAATACTTTTGCCGTTCCCCTTTTTCGGGATAATAATGTACCTTACCTTCTCGCATCGCAGACTACCTAAAAAGCATGCAAAAAAGATGGAGCAATCTCTTAATGAGATAGACGGATTTTTACCTGCGCCCGACGTGAACGCGGGCAAAAACGCGTGCGGAAGCGATTATGGTATATCACAATACCTCTCGCGTTATTCCAAAACTAACGGCGATGCTTTTAGTAAGACGACCTACTTTTCAAGCGGAGAAGAATGGCTTTCAGATCTTATGGAAGAAATACGCAAAGCCGAAAAATTCATATTTATGGAATTCTTTATTTTGTCTTTGGGACAAATGTGGGACGAAATTCTCTCAGCACTTAGAGAAAAGGCGAAAGAAGGCGTGGAGGTCAGGATAATATACGACGACTTGGGATCGCTGGGCAGAGTGCCGTCAAGCTACTTCAAAAAGCTTAGAGCAGAAGGGATCGGGTGTGTTAAATTTAATCCCATCTACCCGATTTTTTCAGCGATTTACAACAACCGCGACCATAGGAAAATAGTGGTAATAGACGGCAACGTGGGTTATACGGGCGGAGCTAATATCGGGGATGAGTATATCAACAAAACCCAAAGATTCGGGCATTGGAAGGACTCTGTGATAAAGATACGCGGAGGGGCGGTTTTTGCGCTTACAAAAATGTTTTTATCCGTTTTTGACGGAATAAAAAACGAGCAGTCAGATTATAATAAATATTTCCCCCAAAATCCTCAGTTGTACGAAAACGGAGAATACGTACACTGTTTTGGCGACGGACCAAAACCGTTTGACGATGAAAATATAGGCGAAAACAACTTTATAAATATCATTACAAACGCAAAGAAATACGTATATATAACAACTCCGTATCTTATTCCTACCTACAATCTTATTTGCGCGCTTAAAAACGCAGTGGCGCGCGGTGTGGACGTGCGGATTGTTACTCCGGCTATTCCCGATAAGCGGATAATTTTTTGCTGTACGCGATCGCATTACAGACAGTTATTGGATGCAGGTGTAAAAATTTACGAGTACACGCCGGGATTCGTTCATTCCAAGCTCGCGGTGGCAGACGACCGTGTTGCTTTTGTCGGTACTATAAATATGGATTTTCGCAGTCTTTTGCATCACTTTGAATGTGGTGTTGATATAATAGGTGGAGATTCCGTAATTGATATAAAAAAAGACGTTAAGTCCGTTATCGATGTGTCAAAGGATATGTGCGACTTTAAGATGAACGGCTTCGTATCCCTGCTTTGCTCGGTGCTTAAAATATTTTTTCCGCTTTTATAAAAGGTTTTTTCAAAAATGTAGTTATTCGCTTTACTGACGGCGAAAACAGACAAAACGTCGGTTGCGAAAGCATAACGTCATTACAATTTACGTTAGAATAAAACAATAAGGCGAAGTCGCTATTACTTTGATGAGGGTAAACGTAATTTAGCTCTATGCTGTTGCATAGAGCTTTTTGTGTTGGAACAATGAAATTTTTATTATTTTCGTTTCGTGCTTGACAACAGTAAAAAAATGGTATAGTATATGATTGGAAGTATGCGCTATAACGCAAAAAAACGAGGTGCTTTATGAGTGAGGCTGTGCAAAAAAACAAGAAAGATAGAGGGTTGTTTCTCAATCTGATTTTATACGCTGTCCCTATTATGCTTACGGGATTGCTTCAGCTTTTGTATAACACGGCAGACCAGATAGTCGTAGGTCAGTTTTCGGGTGACGAAAATGCGCTTGCGGCAGTTGGAAGCTCCGCAGCTCTTAATAGTCTTATTGCAGGCTTTTGCATTGGACTTACCTCCGGCAGTAATGTTATTATCGCGCAGTTTGTAGGTGCTAAAAACGGAGAGGGAATAAGCAAGGCGGTGCATACTTCAATGACGTTTTCGCTTATTATCGGCATATCGGTGTGTGTACTTGGGCTTGCAGTTGCAAAGCCAATGCACTTACTGTTAGGAACTATGCCCGACGTGTTTGACGATGCTTTGCTGTACACCGTGATTATTATGGCAGGAGTACCTGCGGTGTCGGTATATAATTTCGGAGCCGTTGTCTTCAGAGCGGCAGGCGACAGTAAAACGCCGTTTATAATTCTCGCTCTTACCGGACTTTTGAATGTGGGATTTAACCTTTTCTTCGTTATTGTGTGCGGAATGGGGGTTGAGGGTGTTGCTATTGCAACCATAATAGCTCAGTACGTGTCTGCAATCACCGTGGTAATACTGCTCATAAGATTAAAGGACGACAGAAAGTTTAGCTTTACAAAAATGCGAATTGACGGGAATTTGCTCAAACGTATACTCGTAATCGGTGTTCCGTCCGCTGTTCAAGGCTCGCTTTTTGCCGTGTCCAATATGATTTTGCAGTCCTCCGTAAATATGCTTGGCGACAGCTACGGCTCGGCTTCCGTTGTTACGGGCAACACTATAGGCACAACGCTCGAGGGCTATACGTACGTGCTTACAAACGCATTCTACCACGCTACGGTAACGTACGTAGGACAGTTTTACGGGGCAAGAGATATTAAGAATATCAAGCGAACGCTTATATATACGCTTATCCAATCCACAACCGTAGGAATCGTTATCTCTTGGCTTATCATAGCTTTGTCAGGTCCGCTTACGCTCATTTTTGTAAATGCAGGCGAGGCAAACCTTAATGATGTTATAAAGTATGCATCCGAGCGTATTTTCATAACGCAATGCTTGTATTTTTCCGTTGGAGTAATGGAGGTTCTGACGGGATATTTAAGAGCGCTTGGAAGATCGATTACGCCGATGTTTTCCTCAGTTTTCTCCATTTGCGTAGTAAGAGTTTGCTGGGCACTTCTGATATTCCCGCTTCCTGTGTTTTATTCGCTTACGGGCTTGTATATGGTTTATCCTATAAGCTGGATACTGTGCTCGCTGTTACATCTTATAACTATTCTTGTCGTAAACAAAAAAACTTTTCCAAAGACGGAAATAGAGCTAACGACGGAAGAGGAAAGCGAAGCTGTTGCATAACTTAAAAACAAAAAAACGCGTTACGTTTAGCGTGATACTCTTAACGGAGTATCACGCTAACTAAGTTTGCCCTTTCGGGCAAGTGAAGTTTACTTCGTAAGTGAAGTTATCCTGCGGCAAGTTTAGTTTTGCCTTTGGCAAAGTGGGCAAACTTAACTTCACTGCGAGCAACTTCACTGTGCGTAGCACAACTTCACTTTCGCGGTAGCGAAAACTTCACTAACAGAAAAAGAGCCGACACATAAGGTTTTTACGCCTTGCGTGTTTGCTCTTTCTGCTTGTATATAGGTTTGGGCTTAACCCTTTTGCATTTGACCAGTCAAATGCGATGCTCGCACTTAGCGGTGTTTTACAAATTCTCCGCTAAGGACATCACCCTTTTCGTAGCGCGTTAATTTTCATTTTGTTGATTCTTAAATTCTATCGGGGTAATGCCTTCCGCCTTCTTGAATACCTTAATAAAGTACGTCGTGTCCAAATATCCGCATTTTACAGCAACCTCGTCAACGGTTAAGTCGGTTGACGTAAGCAGTTCTTTTGCCAAAGTTATGCGTTTGGTTATCATGTATTTTAGCGGTGGCACGCCCATAGCGTCTTTGAACAAATGCGTGAGATAATATTTGTTTATGTACAAATCTCTGCAGATATCGTCAATGCTTTTATTAGACGTGTAATTTTTGTCAAGATAGTCCTTGATTTGATTGCACGTGCTTGTGTTTTCGCTTACTTTAGCGTCGTCGGAAAGACGCAAAACGTAGGAAATAAGAATGTTCAGCAGGCTTTCGCTTATCGTCGAATATTGAAATTCCTTGCTGTTTTTTTCTTTCAGAAGTTGATCACAGTAAAATGAAAATTCGTCGAAGTATTTTCCCGTGTGTAAAATCTTGAACAAGCCGTCGCAAAGCTTACCCGGCTCGAAACATTCCACGTTAAGCCGAGAAAATCCAAAAAACATAACTTCGTCGCTCGTTTCCTTATCAAAGTATTCGGCGTGGTAGGTTAGGGGGTTGTAAATAACGATATCACCTTTTTTTATCGGGTGCATTTCGTTACCAATCAAGACGTTTCCGCCTCCCTCTTTAACAAACATAATTTCACAAAACTCGTGATTGTGAAGGCGTTCGCCTTTCAGTTTGCGAGGATGATAATAGCCAGCGTACAGCAATAGTTTTGGCTTTTGCTTGAGCAGAGTTTTTTCGGTATTCATGATTATTTTGCTTTAGCCTTTAATTTACCTATGTCGGTTATTTTGTCGTATTGAACTTTATTACGGATAAAGAATTCCTCGGTGAGGCTCTTGTAAGCAAGCGAGCCAAGAGAGCGCGGTTCGTACAAAGCGATGGGCATACCGTAAGAGGGAGCTTCGCCCAGTCTTACGTTTCTCGGTATCTTGGTCGAGTATACCTTGTTTCCAAAGAACTTCTGAATTTCTTCCGCAACCGATTGCACAAGCTTGCTTCTGCCGTCGTACATGGTGAGAATAACGCCTTCTATGGCAAGAGCGGGATTAAGGAATTTTTTTGCAAGCTTAATAGTGTTAAGGAGCTGACTTAATCCCTCTAAGGCGAAAAACTCACCTTGAATGGGAATAAGAATGGAGTCTGCGCTCGCAAGCGCGTTTACGGTCAAAAGTCCCAAAGAGGGAGGACAGTCGATAAATATGTAATCGTAGTCGTTTCGTAATGCGCCAAGTACTTTTTTAAGCACCTTTTCTCTATCGTCTACAGATACCAGCTCAACCTCCGCGCCTGCAAGATCAATGTTGGAAGGAAGAATGTCAAGGTTTTTGATAACGGTGGGTATGATTGCGGTTTTAGGTGAGGTTTCTCCGCTTAAGACGGTGTAAACCGATGCTTTGAGCGCGCTTTTTTCTATGCCCAAACCCGTAGAACAGTTTCCCTGAGGGTCGATGTCCACGGCAAGCACTTTTTTGCCCATAAGCGCGGCAAACGTAGCCATATTCATACAGGTGGTAGTTTTTCCGACTCCGCCTTTCTGGTTTGCAATAGCGATAATTTTAGACATATAATTTCTCCGATTGCATGGGGTTTAGTATAACGTGTTCGGATTTTCCGTCACAGTATCGGTTATCTGCACACAAAGTAATTATACCACGAAAAATTCCTAAATGCAATATATTTATGATTTTTTATTTATATTTTTTGGGTTTTTTTACAAAATATCATTATTTAACTTGATAAAAACACGTTTAGATAGTATAATAATACACGAAAGGGATAAAAAGTAAAACACATCCCGATCCATTACGGAGAGATTATGAGCTTTATCGAATTACAAGACGTAACCTTTTTTTACGAATCGGACGAGGAGTCCGCTCTTAAAACGCGCCCTGCGGTAGACGGGGTTAGTTTTTGCGTGGAAAAAGGCGAGGTAGTGGCAATCATAGGTCATAACGGTAGCGGAAAAAGCACGCTTGCAAAGCTGATGAACGGACTGTTGGAGCCCGATAAAGGCGAAGTGCTTGTAGACGGCGTTAGTACCAAGGATAAAAAGCGCATTTTCGATATCCGCAGTAAGGTGGGTATAGTGTTTCAGAATCCCGACAACCAAATGGTTGCAACCATTATAGAAGATGACGTAGCTTTTGGACCTGAAAACTTGGGGCTTGACAGTAAAGAAATACGTTCTCGCGTGGATTGGGCGCTAAAAAGCGTTGGTATGAGCGAGCATGCTAAGGGAACTCCGTTCAAGCTTTCGGGAGGACAAAAGCAAAGGATCGCTATTGCAGGAGTGCTTGCGCTCAAGCCTCAGGTTATGATTTTAGACGAGTCCACCGCAATGCTCGATCCGCTGTCGAGAAACGAGATTATGGAAGTTGCGCTCCGCCTTGTAAGGGAAGAGAATATGACGCTTATCAATATCACGCACTTTGTGGACGAGGCAATGGAAGCGGATAAGATAATCGTTATGAACGACGGAAAAGTGTTTATGCAGGGAGGCAAAGAAGTGCTTTTGCAGGATGAAAAGCTTGCCTCTATAGGCTTGGAAGCGCCTCTTGCAGTGAGAGTAAAAAATATGCTTAACGGTGTGGGCTACGATTTGCCCGAGGTACTTACCGACGAGGAGTTGGCTGACTGTTTATGTCGATAGAAATTCAGAATTTATCCTATACCTACGATCCTAAAGCCAAGTTCAAAAAGATTGCGCTTAAGGACGTGTCGCTGTCTGTTGAGGATGGTGACTTTTTGGCTATAGTCGGACATACGGGAAGCGGAAAAAGCACACTCGTTACACACCTTAACGGTCTTACCAAGGTGCAAAGCGGAAAAATAATCGTGGACGGAATAGATCTTACGGGCAAGTTTGACGCAAAAAAGCTGAGATCTAAGGTGGGAATGGTATTCCAGTACCCCGAATATCAGCTCTTTGCCGAAACCGTACAGCTTGACGTTGCGTTCGGTCCTAAAAACTTAGGACTTGACGAAGAAGAAATAAACGTAAGAGTAAAGGATGCAATAGAGGCGGTTGGGCTTGACTTTGAACAAATAAAGGACAAATCCCCATTCGAGCTTTCGGGTGGACAAATGAGAAGGGTGGCTATTGCCGGCGTTATTGCAATGCGTCCCGAGATTCTCGTGCTCGACGAGCCTACCGCAGGTCTTGATCCCAAGGGAAAAAGGGATATAATGGAGCTTGTTCTCTCCTTGAAAAATACGCTAAAGACGGTAAAAACCGTTATTATGATATCTCACAATATGGACGAGGTGGCAAGGTACTGCAATAAGGTCGCGCTTCTTAAAGACGGCGAGCTTGTGGGTGTTTATACGCCTGCACAGCTGTTTGAAGATGATACCGTTGAAAAATGCGGACTGAAATTGCCCACTACGGTTCGTCTTGCCCGTGTTCTTAAAGCGCGCGGACTTATCGAAAACGATTGTTTGCTTACCGAAGAAGAGATTGTTGCCGAGATAGCAAAGGGAGGTCGCCATGCGTGAAATCTCTTTAGGTCAGTATTATCCGACAGGCTCTCTTATCCATAAATTGGACCCAAGAACCAAGCTCCTGATAACTATTGCATACATCGTAATGATCTTTTTCATAGATACGTTCGTTGGATTTGGGCTCGTGTTTATCGGTTTGATGGCAACGGTGCTTATTTCAAAGATTCCTGTTACCAAGATACTTAAAAGCCTTAAGGCGATAATTTTTCTACTTGTTTTCACCGTACTTATGACGTTGCTTTTTTACGGTGGAGATAAGAGTGAAGTAGTGCTCAGCTGGTGGATATTCACTTTTTACAAGCAACAGCTTATCGATTGCGGACTGATTGCATGCAGACTGTTCTTTATGGTGTTAGGTCCTACCATGCTCACGTTTACCACTACCCCCGTTCAGCTTACCGACGGTATGCAAAGCCTTCTTAAGCCCCTTGCGCTTATCAAAGTGCCCGTGCATTTACTCGCGATAATAATGAGTATAACGCTTAGGTTTATCCCCTCTTTGAGCGAGGAAACGGACAAGATCATAAACGCGCAGAAATCACGTTGCGCGGACTTTGAGAGCGGTAATATTTTCAAGCGCGCAAAGGCTATGATTCCCATTCTTATTCCGCTTCTTACGTCTTCTATACGCAGGGCGGAAGAGCTTGCGTGCGCAATGGATTCAAGATGCTTTAAGGACGCTAAAAACAGAACGCGAATGAATAAGCTCAAGTTTGGATGGTTCGACCCTGTTTGCCTTATTTTGTTTTGTGCGCTGTTCTTCGTAGTGCTTTGGCTTAAGTTTAATTTTCTTCCGTTTGTAGACCTTACTTCGTTGGGGTGGATAGTATGAGAAGGATAAAGCTCGTATTGGATTACGTGGGAACTCGCTATCACGGCTGGCAACTTCAGCCGGGCAAGGATACCGTGCAAAAAAGATTGGAAGAGGCATTGAGTAGTTTGTGCAAGGAAGAAATTCACGTTGTTGCAAGCGGAAGAACGGATAGCGGAGTGCATGCCGTAGGACAGGTCGTACACTTTGATACCAATACCGCCTACGAGCTTGTCGCATACGTAAGAGGCACTAACAACTATTTGCCCGACAATATCAGAGTGCTTAAGGCAGAAGAGGTGCCCGACGATTTTCACGCGCGCTTTTCGGCAAAGCGAAAAACTTACGTTTACGTGATGTACGAGGGTAAGGAAGAAAGGGCAATTTACGCAAATAGAGCAATACGTATCGACAAAATCGATACAAAAAAAATGGAAGAAGCCTGTAAATATTTGCTTGGCGAGCATGATTTTGCGTCCTTTATGTCTACGGGCAGTGACGTAAAAACTACAACGAGAACGGTATATCGGGCGGAGCTTATACAAAAGGACGGAACGTACGAATTTTACGTGTGTGCAAACGGATTCTTGTATAATATGGTACGCAAAATAGTAGCCTCTCTGCTTAGGGTGGGAACCGGAAAAATGAGCGTGGAAGAATTTAAGGCGAGAGTAGACTTTCCCGACATAAATTCTTTGCCATACGTTGCCCCTGCAAGCGGATTATATTTGCTTAGCGTCGAATACTGAAAAATGCTTGTAAAATTCTCTTTTTTGTGGTAGAATAGTAAAAACGAATAAAATCAGGAGATTTATCCGCATTAATGAAAGTTTGGAAAATAACAGGCGATAGCCAGATAAAGCTCGAAGACTTGGGTCCTTCTCAGGTCGTGGAAAATTGCGTGAAGGTAAAAGTGCTTTCCGCTTCTTTATCTATGTCCGACAAAATTGCATACGAAGGAAAGTTTGATCCCAAACTCTATCCCATTGTTCCGGGCAGGTGCGGAGCCGGTATAGTAAGCGAAACCGATCCGTCTGTAAAAAGCTTTAAGCGCGGAAACAGAGTGTACCTTTCTTCTAAAGTAGCTTGCAACGAATGTTTTTTCTGCAAAACAGGTAGACGAAGCGAGTGTGCGCATCTTCAGACTTACGGTAAGGATATAGACGGAGTTTTGTCGGATTTTGCAATAGTTCCCGTAGAAACCATGTATCATCTTCCCGATAGAGTAAGTGATATAGAAGCGGTTTTTATCGAGCACGTTGCGATCGCTATAAATACGATAAACACGCTCAAAGTAGAAAGGGGCGATCACTTTGCAATAGTGGGCGCGTCAGCATTAGGTCTTATTCTTGCGCAGGTTGCTCTTTATTATCAGGCTGTTCCCGTCGTTATAGATAACCGCGAAGACAGACTTGAAATGGCAAGGGAGCTTGGAATATATTATACGATAAACAGTGCAAAAGAAGACGTTGAAAAACGCGTTTCTTCTCTTACGGGCGGAAAAAAGGCTACCCGACTTGCTTATACGCTCGACTCATCCGCGCTTTCTTACGATAAGGTTCTCTCCATTGTTTCAAATTACGGAAAAGCAGGGTTCGTTGGTTCCGACGTGGAGCTTGGCAAGATCAGACTTGACGTGCAGGAAATGGTAGAAAAGAGTATAACCTTATACGGAATAAACCAGACCACCGACAACATAACGTCCGCAATAAATATGCTTGCGAGTAAAGACGTAAAGGTAGCAAACTTTATTACCGAAATCCCATTCACAGCCGTCCCCGAGTACCTTACAAAACTTAAAAACGGCGAAGATTTTATACAGCTTGTAGTAAAGGGAAAATAAAAAAAGCAAGACAGATCGATGTTATACGTTGACCTGTCTTTTTGTTTAATGCGTTACTGATTATTTTATTTACGTTATTGACAACGCGGTAAAATTGTTGTATCATATAGCCGTAAATTGTTGAGGAATAACAGCAAATATATTATTTGTAGGAGATATAGATGGATTATCAGTGCTTTTATGTTGGAGGTAATCATTGGGATGGGGTTCCATCTGTATTTGTATGTATATTTTTAATTTGTATACATGCAGCATTTACAGTGGGTGGCTTTCATATAGTCAGCCCTGTATACGTAGTAGAAGAAGAGAAAAAGAGTCACAGAAATAGATACGAGGAGGAATCATATTTTACCTTACCGTTATATAAGCAAGTTTACTTGATCGGAACAAAAAAATATATTGCAGCAAGATATTATATTTATAGTATCATTGAATTTATTGCCAATTTCTCGGCTCTGCTTACCTTTATTTTATTTATAATCACAGCTCATCATTTGTTTTTAGATTTATACCAATATTTATTTCCAACAAGTATGATAGTGAATGGTGTTTTTTCGATACGCAGTGAATATTTTAGAGTAATGAAAGTGCGATTTAATAAAAAGTACTATTTAATAAATAAGAAGATAACGCTGAAAAAAGAATATCACTCAATACATAAAAAAGATGATGATTGAAATTGTTAGAACTGAAACAAGTGCTTTAGTATCGGTTAAATTTGTGTAGGAGAGAAAATAGTGTCGAGTTTTATAGGAATTGTAACTTTATTTAATTGATGAGGAGAATATGTTTTCTAATATAACCGTAAAAAAACTTAAAACAAGTTTATTTTTGCAAATGATTAACAACTTAATTATAACCCCTCTTGTTGTGTGGTTAATATTTCCGTTGTTTGTGTTTATTGTAAGCAATGTGTTTTCTATAGATACCACACAAGGACTGTTGTATAATATTGGTTTTTGGCAAGGACATACTGTTTTTGGGTTGGTTCTGTTAGGAGTATATTGGTATGTCAATGGCTTAGGTGTTGTTGTTTTTTTTAAGCTAATTTCCGATTTGTTTCAAAATAAGCAAGAAGAGGTTGAAATTGAAAGTGTAGAAATAGTATCAGGTGCTATTTTTGCGATTGATGTTGGGATAAATTGTTCAACAATGTTTTTTAGTGAATTTTTTTGCAAGAAAAAAACTGAGAATTACAGATTAATTGATTTGAATAACAGTAACGAGTATGTAATATTCTGGAATGAGAAGTATGGTGGTTCGGATGAATTGAATGCCGTTTGGCATAAGTGCAGAAGGGCTAAGATTAAATATTTGAAAAATTCTAAAATAGTGTATGATATTGAAATTTTAGAATCTGCAACTGACGAGGAAGAATTAAAAGAAGACAAATATAAAGGACTTAGTGTTAAAGACCGGAAAATATTATTAAGGAAAGAAAAGAAAAAACAAAGAAAGCTGGCTAACAAAGAACTTTATAAGGGTAGAAATACTGTAAAGCTGGAAGCATCATTAAGGAATCAAATTAATGATGCAAAAAAAACATTAAAATTTGACGCTTTTGTAAGTATTTATCTTTTTCTTGTTCCTGTAATTTATGCGATTATATGGATATTTGTTTTGGAAGGAGTAAATACAGGAACAATAATTATTATGTTGATTGTTGGTGGAATAGGTTTGGTGTATCCTATAGTGAAGATAATTGCAGATTGTGTGAAATTAAAAAAACTACAAGCTAAGCATACCCAAATCTGTGTTGAATTGGAAAATAATAGTTTATAACATTAAAGAGTGTAAAAGCGAAAAATGCTTTTAAGCGTAGGGTTTAATCAAATTAAGAAATTATATTGTTGAGGAATAAATGAACGATTTTTGTTTTTACATATTTTCATTGAATAATCATGAATTGAAAGATAATATTTGGAATGATATAGTGGTTTGGTTTGCATTAACCGTTTTGTTGGTTATAGAAATAATTTATTCCTCGGAGTTTCATGACGAAGAAAGATTTGAGAGAGAAAGACGAAAAAGGGGACATAGAAATGTAAAAAAGCGTAAGCCGTTTTTCGAAAGAGCATGGTATACAAACTTATTTTTGATAGGAGGAGAAGATAAAATTCCTTTTAAGTATTACATTTATAGATATGTGCCATTAGTTACTTACACGTTAGCGATTTTAGGATCAATAGTAAATCATATATTTGTAGCGCATTGGGCAGTTGATTTATATTTGTTGAATATGATGCTCAATTATTGTAGTTGTGGTTTTTTAATCTTAAGATTTATATTTATTAAGGCTAAAAATCCGTTAGTATTAATTATTTTATATATAATAGCTTTCCTTGTTGTAGGAGCAGGGGGGATAATAATTCATAAGTTTGTATGAAAAAGTTTTATCATAACTAAAAAGAAGGAATAAAGGAGATATACATTTGTAAATTAATATAACGGAAGCGGAAGTATTTACGTCAAGAGTAACTATCTCTTTGTTGTTTATATTGATCTTTATGCCGGCTATAGTGGTGCTTATGGTTTTAATGTTTATTGATGGCTTTTCTGCAGATAAGCTTATAATGATATTGCTGTTCGTTTTGGGTTACGTGTTGTTGCTTATGTTTGTGAGGAAGATAGTCTACAACGAAAATAGGTGGATAGAGCTAAAGGAAGAGTCGATATATATAAACGATATTGAGAACCCTTTTCTTCATGAAAGAGAGATTTGTGTGAAAGATATATTAGAGATCGAGTATTACAGAATATCCTCAATAAAAGCTTGGTTTTTAACGGTGGCATTGTTTGACGGCAGAAATAAACCGAGTCCGAGAATTAGTACAATTACGTTAAGAGGCTCTCATTCGACGTACAAATTAGGATATTTTACATACGATCGGATAAGAGAAATTGCCAATAAATACAATATAAGATTGATCGTTTATTGATGGCTTTTCAATAAGAAATATGGAGAGGGGTATATTTATTTTAATGGAGGATATAGAATGTTAAATCGAGAGTTGCTGATTAAGTATTTTATAGATAAAGCAAAACCATTGTCGTTAGAATATGATGAGCAAAAGAAAATAGCTATCGATTTGAATTTAGG
>JAGAPA010000053.1 GCA_017623455.1 Clostridia bacterium
CCTGCGATAACCGTAACGGAAGTGCCTTTTTCCACAGTCGCGCTCTCTTCTCCGTTCACCGTGCCGTTCTCAACCGAAACGTATGCGGAAAGGCTGTACCAGTATACTACGTTTCTCTGCTCGGTATGGGCAGGATCGTTTTCACACTCCCAGATCTCGTAGCCGTTCTTCTTTTCGCTCCAATTAGGTGCTACGGTTTCTTTGTAAACGTAAGAATGTTTAAGAATACTTCCGCTCGTAAAGGTATCTTCCTCGTGTGCTTCACCGCACTTTGTGCAAGACGCTTTGTAGATAGCAGGAGCAGTACAGGTTGCACCGCTTACAAGATACTTATCGTCCACAACATTCTGATAGTTGTGTCCTGCAACCGCGCCAAACTTAAACATTTCGGTATCGCTTACCGCTCCGCAGTCTGCACAAGACTTTTTGTATACGGCTTGCTCGGTACAGGTTGCGCTACTTACTCTGTTTTCGGTTTTTACAATTTCTTGATAGTTGTGTGCTAATGGCTCGCCACCTTCAAAAAGTTCAGTTCCTCTCTCTCCACACGCCGAGCAACTCTCGTAGTATTTTGCCTTTCTCGTGCAAGTTGCGGGAAGATTTAGATGCTTATCATCGATAATTTCTTGGAAATCGTGCTCTAAATATCCACCTGCTACATCGTAGAAAGTATCTTCTTCGTGAGCAATTCCACATCCGTTACAATTCTTTTTGTATATGGCGTACTCAGTGCAAGTTTTTCCGCTTACCAAGTAATCCTCGCCTACGATTTCTAACCAATCGTGCGTTCCAATTCCGTCTGCTTCGTCGTAGAAAGTATCTTCTTCGTGAGCAAGACCACAGTTTACACAAGACTTAAAGTACTTTGCAGGGAAAGTACAATTTTTAGAACTAATCTTATACTCTTCTTTTATGATTTCTTGATAGTCGTGTCCTAATGCTTCGCCGTGTTCAAACACATCCGTTCCCTTTTCTCCGCACGAGCAAGAATAGAAATAAGTTGCCTTATCCTCACACGTTGCACCCGTGTTTTTATAGTCGTCGTTTACAACTTTTTCAACAAAACTATGAAGCTCGGTATTTACGGTAAATTGATTGGACTCTTTGAAGAACTTATCACGCACCGTAGAATAACATTCCACCTCAAAGGTGTGTCCGTCCTCGCTGAAATGAAGCAAAGTTACCATACCGTTTCCGCCGATATCCCTATCGGTATACTGATGGTCGATCAACATCTGAGTAACCATATTTCCGTTTACTCCGCGCTCTTGACGCACAACCACGTCGTCACAAGGATCGTGACCGGAAAGAACGAGGATAATATTTTCATGCTTACTTACGAATTTATTCCAGATATGGTCGCCGTTATTGTATCCACCCGTAGTCGCAGGAGGGCAAACGTCGTTTTGGTCAAGAGTCGTTCCGTCACGATACATATACGCGTGAGTGCTGACAATTACCTTATAATCGGGATTGTTTTCACAAAGTTCGCCCGCCCAAGCAAGCACGCTGTCGCTTGCGCCGTAATCGAGCGTAATCATCAAGAATTTATTGTCGTTGATAGTAATCTTTCTATAAGTGTTCGAAAGATTGCCCTCCTCGTAAAAGCCGTCAAACTGGCTTAAGTAAGCATCGTAATTAAGCTCAGTGTGAATTTTTGACGTATCGTGATTTCCGCGAACTACGGAATAGGGAATTACTCCGTCCATTTTTGCAAACGCTTTCTTTGCAGTTGCCCATTCCCAGTCATAATCTTTTTCGGTAACGTCGCCCACACCGAACACGTATTCGATATTCTTGCTTTCCTTATTTTCTAAAATCCAGTCGTATATGCCTGCAAACTGCTCGTTGTAGGCATAGTTTGTCCATTGAGTGTCGCCCACAACTGCAAACGTATATCCGTTGTTCGTAACAGGCGTTTTATCTTCGGGATCTATCCACAATTTGCTGTAAATAAGATCGTTACCGTTTTTAGACGAATCACTAACGTTTTTCTTGCTCTCGGCAGTAGCCATATTGTAGTAAGCGGTAAGGGATTTATCGGTAGTGTCTACACTCACCATATCCGCTTTAATCTGCTCCTGAGTTCTCGGCGCGTCATAGAGGGCTACGCTCTTGATTATTCCCTTAAAGTACTGAGCGTTTCCAGAGCGCCAATCTCCTCCAACCATTGCAGGATAGGTGGAAAGATAGTTAAACCCATTGTACGCGCCTGCCGGAACGACTATCGTTGTTTCTTGCTTAAGCTCGCCGTCAATATATACGCTTGCCTTATTGTTCGCCTTATCGTGAACCAACGCAACGTGTACCCAATCTCCCGTTCTAATATCGGTAGAGTCAAAAACAGTACTGCTTGCATCGGTATTTTTATCCGTGTCAAAGTATAGTCTTACCTTTCCGTTATTGTTGATCTCAAAGCTATAACAAGCCGTGTTCGATCCCTCAAAGTTGCCTACTATTACACCGCCTCTGCCCGTTACGCTTTGAGGAAGATAAACCTCTGCCTCGTAAGTTGCGGGGGATTGAGCAAGCTTGCTTTCCATTGCGTACTTTTGATCAACGCCAAACACAAAGCCTTCCTCTACGCTCGCATACTTGTTTTCGCCCGTATAAGTGATGTTAAATCCGTTAGTCGAAACGTCTTTAAGGTATTCGGGGTTAGGACGAGTAAAGTCATAGGCAAGAATGAGGTTATCGCAATAGTTGTAATCGTAAACTATACGCTTGTTATCGCCAATAATTTCGCTCTCGCTACGCACGTCGGTATAAAGCGCAATATGTTTAATAGCGCCCTTAAAGTATTGGGCGTTTCCGGAACGATAGTCACCGCCTATGCGCAACTTTCTGTCCATCTTAAATTTATATGCGCCGTTCGAGTCAACATACCTACTGTAATCCGCGTCGTTATGCGCCTTTTCTACGGTTTGCTTAAGCGAGCCGTTAAGATAACAATGTGCAACCTGATTATAGGTATCGTGAACGATTGCAACGTGGTATTGAGTACCGGGAGTTAACGCAGCGTTTTCAAAGTTAAAAAAGATTTGCTGTGCGCTTCCCGTTGCCGTTTTTTCCATATAGTAAAGTTTGGGGAAGTGAATCTTTTTAGTCGAGTTGTACTGAATCTCGAAACTAATTTGATTTTCACCCGTTACGTTTCCGTAGTTACCAATCAAAACACCTGCTCTTGACGTTTGGTCTTTGTTAATGGTAAAAACAGCCTCTAACGTTCTCGGCATTTCACCGATTGGGGTTTCTACGTCATAATAGTTAGTCTTGTCAAAAGACACACCGTTGGTAATATTGCTTACGTCAAGATTTGCCACCGAAGACGCCGTTTCTGCCCTTGCGCTCATAACGTAGCCCGTCGCGCCGAAAACAAAAACCAATGCCGTAAGAATACTTACCAATACCACTGATAATTTTTTCATTTTTTCTCTCCTTTTTATATTCTCTAACGAATTGCTCCGTCTATATACAAATCAATAGCGAATTTCTTCCAAAATCCTGTTTCTTCCCGTAACGTGTTTTTCAAACTCGTCGTACTCCATGGTAGCAAGCGTCATAGTGAACGCGTCGATAAGACACATGTGCGCCATTCTCGCAGATACAGCCTCCACGGGATAGTTCTCCTCGTCTGCAAACACGCAAACCGAATAGTCCGCATTGCGCGCAAGCGGTGAATTTTCAAAGCTCGTTATCGCAACAGTGGTTGCGCCCGAATCCTTAGCTCTCGCCATAGCGTCAACTACAGCTTTTGTTCGACCGCTGTGTGAAATACCTATAGCCACATCGCCCTCTTTCATGTTTATCGCCGTAACGTTCATAAACAACGCGTCCGTACATCCCGTAACGTTGAACCCGAGCTGAGAAAAACGGTACTGCGCGTCCACGACTAATACGGACGACGTTCCCACACCGAACAAAAACACTCTGTTGCCGTTTTTTATAACCTTTGCAATACGCTCGGCATTGGAAAAATCTATCATGGCAAGAGTATCTTTTAAGGTGCATATACCCGAGCTGAACACCTTATCGAAAACGTCTTTTACACTATCGGAAGAAGAAAAAGATGGCAACTTACTTACGTCTTGCTTACCCTCAGCCCCTATCTCGGACGCAAGCAATATCTTAAACTCCGAAAATCCGTCGGTTTCCAAACTTTTGCAAAATCTTATTACCGCACTCGGCGCGCTGTCGCATATCGTGGCAAGCTCTTTAGCGGTAAGTCTTACCGTTTCTTGCGGATTGGCAAGAACGTAACTTGCTATCTTTTGTTCTGTAGCCGTTAACCCTTTGAATTTATTGTGAATCCGTGCTATTATCATCTTTACCCTCCGTATGATTGAAATAAAATTCTACGCAGTTTATTTTTTTTGGCAATTAATTCTATCATATCACGTAGCGTTTTGTCAACAGTATAACTAACGTTATATAAAAAATTTAGACGGCTATTAATTTTCAGGCGACACGTATATAACACAAGGCGTTAAAACGCTAACTTAGGTGTTTTTCCTTATTTTTCATCCTTTACTCACAAAAACCAATGCCGATTACTATTGACAAACCCAAATTCTTATGATATCATTTAAACACAAAATAAAAAAATGGAGTTATAAATGGCTAAAAAAACTAACGTTGTAAAAGAAAAATTCCAAGAATTTAAGAACTCCTTGGAAAAATACCGCTACGTAAATATGGTACCGGTAGTAATTATCGTTGTTGCAATAACGGTTCTCACTCTTCTTATTGCATTCTACTTTGCTTTGATGCCCATCAATATGTTCCACG
>JAGAPA010000054.1 GCA_017623455.1 Clostridia bacterium
ATCCTGAGCTCTTCTACGCTTGCTCTTGATATTATGCGCTTGTAGTCGGGGTTGTCGTAAATACTTTCCCTTACCGTTCTGTGACAAGTGGGAAGGCGTTTTTCGCTATCCGTATCGTCTACGTACTCAATTCCGTATTCACACAGTATTTTACACCAGTACGCCTCGTTGTCGTCGGGATACTGTTGTATGAGCTTTTCGTACTTTTCCTTGGCAATGTCGAACTTGCTGTCAAATCTGTCGGCATTAGCCTCGGAAAAAAGTTTTGCCTTGAGCGGATCTTCTGCCTTGGGCAACGTTTGCTCAAGACCGCAAAAGTCGCAAACGACGGTCGTTTTGCCATTTACGTTTTCAAGCGGTGTTCCGCAACTTTTACAGTTAAACTCCATAATTTCTTTCCTTTGTTTTTCACTATGTTTTTTGCTTTACATGTATTTATACATATAGAATACTACACTTGCCCTGTTTTGTCAATTGAAAACGGTTATATATGTTTTTTTATGCATAAAAAAGCGTGATTTATCCTAACGGACTATTCACGCTAAACAACGATTGATTTAAGGAGGAATGACGTTACGATAGGTAATTCGTAAATACAACGTAACGTTGGATTTTATTGGAATAAATAAATTTATTGACTCAAACTTAAGCTTAGGGTTTTAACTTTTTTATAAAAGATACGCCAGCTTCTCTGCTACCGTTGTATAATCGAGGATCTCCACGTAATTAAGACCGCCGTCTTTTACGTGGCTGTCGCCTCCGCCCACGCCGAAATCGTCGCCGACGTATAAAATTTCGTCCTTACTGTAGCCGTTCTCTTTTGCGTAATCCATAATTGCATCGTACTTGTTAAAGCGTTTTGCGGAAAAGTCGAAAGAAGAAGAACCGCCTATGTATACGGTAAAGTCTTTGAAAATCTCCAAAACTTCAGGATATAAAACTTTACGCTTTGCTCTGTCGGGGTCGAATGCTATTTTGTCATTTACGTCTGCTTTCGTGCCTAAAAGCGGAAAGGTTACCATACCCGTTGCGTGAAATTCTACGCCCTCGCCCTTAAACTCGGTGTAACCGTACTTTTTTCTGAGATATTCTATCTTTTCGATAAAAAACTGCTTGTCGGGCATTTCTACGATCTGTTTTACTACGGTAAACTTTCCGTCGATTATCTTAGCCTCCGCCATGCCGTAATTGCCGATAATATCAATAGGATAGCCGTTCATTTGCTTGTAAATTCTATCAGGCGCACCGGCTCCTACCATAATAAGCTTGTACTTTTTTGAGAGGTTATCCAAAAGTTCTTTGCTCTTTTGTGAAAGTGGCGAGCGGTGCTGAGTGAGCGTTCCGTCCAAATCAAAGCAGATAAGTTTTAACATAATTCTTCCATCCTTTCGTTTTTTTTCAGTATACACCAATAATCTGAAAAACGCAAGGAATGAGTAAAAATTTTTAATAATGAGCAAAATATGCTCAATTTTGCATATTTAATTGACACACAACTATTAAAAGAGTATAATAGTACGCAAGATAATTTCTTTTTAAGGAGATAAAAAGCATGCTTTCTACGATTAAATTTGACAAAAAGAACGTAAAAATGATTGCTCATAGAGGACTTTCGAGCTTTGAAACCGAAAACACGGTTGCGGCGTTTATTGCGGCGGGTAATCATTCTTACTACGGCATTGAAACGGACGTTCACAAGACAAAAGACGGAAAGTTTATTATCACGCACGACGACAATATGAAAAGAATTTCGGGCGACGATTTAGTCGTTGAGGAAACCGACTACGAAACCTTGAGAAACTGCAAGTTATACGCGGTTAAAGCAGGCGTTCAGGACGGAGACGCTACAGTTTTATCTAACGAAAAACGCGCTGACCTTATTCCTCCATCGCTTTGTGAATATATTGGCGTTTGCAAAAAGTATTCTAAAGTTGCGGTGCTCGAAATCAAAAACATGATGGAAAGAGCGGACGTTGAGCAGATTATTGATATAATCGGAGAAATGGATTATTTGGATAAAACGATTTTTATTTCGTTTAGCATAGAAAACCTTATTTACGTTAAGGAGAAAAATTCGGATCTGACTTGTCAGTTCCTTACCTACAAACAAGAAGAATTAGATGAAAAGATGCCCACTATTGTAAAGTATAAAATGGACTTGGATCTTTTTTATGGTTTGATTACTGAAGAACTCGTAAAGCAAACCCACGCGCGTGGCGCAAAAATCAATTCTTGGACACCCGGTAATCCTAAAGAGGGCGAACGCCTTGCGTCCATTGGTGTTGACTACATCACCTCTAACTTTTTGGAGTAACATCACAATAGCAAAAACCACCTTATTAACAAAAAACTGCGATACGTATCGCAGTTTTTTGGTCTTTTTAGAGTGTGTAAGAAGTAAATTCTTCTGCTTCGATAAGTCCTTCATACTTTGTTGGATCACCTGCGTTTTGAGCGGGAGCATGAGAACAAAGCACTGTTGCTCCACTTATTTTGTGGATATTGGATGCTTCAAGTACGGTCATATGTGGATTTTTAACGTCCTCTTTCTGCATTGCGTCGGCAAGCACTAAACCTGCGCCTTTACAAAACTCAACAAGCTCTTCCGTATACACGGTATCGCCCGTATACACAAAAGTTTTGTCGTCCGATTTGATTTTTAGCGAATACGACGTAAAGGGGTGAATGCCTTTGCAGAAAGAGAAAGACAGGTCGCCGATAGAAAACTCGGTGTTTTCGTTGTAGTATTCGATATCAAACGCGTCCGTATTAATAATAGCCGCAGCAAGGTCACCGTCTTTTGTATCGGGCATATATAACTTTATAGGCTTTTTTATTCGATATGACAAAACCAAAAGATCGGATGCGTGATCAAAATGAGTATGCGAAAGAATTATAGCGTCTAAGTTTTCGGGCGCAATATATTCGTCTATTCTGCCGTTTATTCCACAGCCGTAGTCAAGCATAATATTGACTTTGCCGTGCTGAAAAAGATATCCGCTTGTTGCTCCGCCCTCTTTGGGGAACGGACCGTATTTTCCAAGTACTGTAACTTTCATTTTATTCTCCTGATAATTCCCATAAAAAAAATTTATGAAAAAATTTTTAAAAAGGTATTGAAATTTTTTAAAAAGTGTATTATAATATATATACAAAGGTTGCCTGCGATGTTCGAGTGGCGCATTAATTATAACCGCAATTATAATAAGGGATTACTTGTACGCACAAGATATGTCATGCCTAATCTCGCTTTTGCGACATCAGATGGAAGACAGAATATTGTGGTCGGTTCGCCCACCTGCTTCGGCGGGTTTATAATCTGCGTGAGACGGCATTGCGGGGTATATTTGTATTTATAAAGGGCTTTCGGTTTTTCCGATTGCCCTTTATTATTTTGTTGTTGGAATAAGTTTAGATTAAAAATCTAATGGTTGTTGATTGAGATTGCCGCGTCGCTACGCTCCTCGCAATGACATATATTGTTTGATACGTTAAAGGACAAAATTGGGAGTGCGCCTTCGCACCGTCACGCTTGCTCGCAATGACAGGCGAATTTTTTATCCAATCCTTCCGTCGACTACGTCGCCACCTTCCTTTGCAAGGACGGCTTTATGAGGATGATTAGTGGAAGATTTAGTGAGATTGCTTCGCTATCGCTCGCAATGACGTCGAGAGGAAAAACTCGCGGTAGTTGTACCTCGTTTAGTCATACGGGCGATTCGTGAATCGCCCCTACAAATAGAGTAACTAACAACTGTTGATTGTTCGATTTGCTAAAGGACAAAAATCGGGAGTGCGCCTTCGCACCGTCACGTTTCCTTTCGGTTTTACCGATTGCCCTTTATTGTTTTTTTATTGGGTTAAACGTCGCGCTTAGCGAGGATTGCGATGTCGGAAATCTTGATAGTTTCGTTATCGTTGTCGTATTTACTCGATACAGTTATCTCGATTTTGGTAACTTCGAGCTCTTCGGTTACTGCTATTGCACTACCACCCTGACGCATAAACTGCTTCTCTCTGCACACGTTCGCCTCGTCGCAAAGCACGTTTTCTACGCATACTTGCTCTCCGGACGAAAGCGTGTAGACAATCTTGTCTACCTTATCGAAAGCATACTTATAGTCGGCGCTGTTGTATACCATAACCGCCTTAACCTTTTGTGCCTTATCAAAAGCAAGCTCAATCTGTGCCGTTTTGTCAAACTCGGCTTCCTTGTGCCAATCGAACGGCTGAGTGGTAAACAAATCGTCGTTAAGATGCTTTTCTCCGCTAACCGCGTTGCTTACAATCTTAGCGTTCATTGCCTTGTTAAGATAGGTTGCGGTAACTCTTGCAACGGGCTGAAGCGAGGTTGTAGGACCGTTACCCATCAAAATATCATAGCCAAGTTCTTCGTTGTAAACAAAATGCATTTTGTCCACGGCAAGAACTCTGCCCTTAAATCCACCGCCCGGAACGTAAGGTTCTACAGGGTCTTTATGCGCGTGATATACCGCAATAATTTCTCCGTCCGCGTATGCAAAGTTATGGTGTCCCGTACCTGCAATATAATCGTTTGTGGAATTAATGCCAAGCGAGGGGTTGCCAACTTCTCTTGCTACCTTGTTAAAAGGTCCTAAGGGGTTGTCGGAAACTGCCTGCATAATGGAGTATTCTCTGCTACCGTAGCCAAACGGCGAATACGTAAGGTAATACTTACCGTTGTGATACGTCATAAACGGTCCTTCGTTTACTCCGCCCTCTCTAATCTCTTCCTCGCCCTTTTCAGCGTCTAACTCTCCGGCTTTTCCGATAACCTGTTTTACGGACGCATGGGTAAGCTTTGTAAGTGTGGAATAGTCGGGGGTTACGATGTCTTTCATCTTCATTCCGTACACGCAAATACCCTTGTGGTACTTATCGCAATGCTTTGCAAAATAGATATAAAGACTGCCGTCGGGCGCCCAGAAGGGACTTACGTCGATAGCCGACCAAGTATGCCCGATATTAAGCTTTTTCTCAAAATTGATAGTGGGATTAAAGCGCGAAAGAACGTCGCCGTTAAGATTCACACCGCCCGGCATATCCTTGCTGTCCACCATAACGAACGGACCTGCAGGGGTATCGGAAACTGCGATGGAAAGATACAGTCCGCTCCACATATCCTCTTCGTTTGCGGTGTACTCCGTATTTTCACCTGCAAGCTTGGAGCCTGCGGAATAGAAAATATAGAACTTCTTGTCTGCAGGGTTGTAGGTAACCTCGGGCGCCCAGAAAAATCTGTAAGCCCACGCGTCGTCTTCTACCTTAAGACATCCGCCGTTTTGAGCTTGTCCGATAACCTCCCACGTAGAAAGGTCTTTACTGCGATAGCATTTATATGCCGAAATCTTGTCGCCAACCTCTTCTTTATTGTGAATTTCACCGGTAAGGTAGATATAGAAATATCCGCCCCACTCTTCGTTCATTTCCTTACTTACCCACAACGCGCCGGGGTCTGCGCAGTTGATAGAATAGTCGTTCTTATAAAAAAGCGACTTATCGTAACTTTCGATACAATTATCAAAATTAATAGCTTTCATGATTTTCCTCCTTGATTACTCTGTTAAAAACTATTACTTTTTTGAATTTAGGTATGACACAATAAACGGTTGATTAGCATTCTCATATTTAACGCGTGTTTGGTCAAAGCCTAACTATTTGATATTATACCATAACTAAACAGCTTTCGCAATAGTTTTTTAAAGAAAAAATTGCTTTTATGCAAAGCAATTTTTTTCTTGGTAAGGTAAATTTATATAATCTCTTGCAGTTTTATTTTTTTTCAAACAATACGTGAAGCTCGTCAATAATTCGAGCAATCTGTTTTTCGTTTTCTTCTTTGGTTTTACAAGCCGTTATGTACATCTTGATAAGAGGCTCGGTTCCCGACGGACGGATAATAACCTGCGATCCGTCTTCCATAAGGAAGGAAAGAACGTTGGACTTGGGCAAATCATACTTTTCCTGAGTGAGGTAGTCGGTAAACTCAACAACCGCGTTTCCGGCAAAAGAAGTGGGCTTGTTATCTCTGATTTTTGTAAGCAATCTCTTCATTGTTACACTGCCCTCTGCTCCTGCAAACTCAAAGGAAATAGTTTTGTGAGAATATAAACCGTATTTTGCATATATCTCGTTAATTCTATCAATAAGCGTCTTGCCCTGCTTTTTGTAGTATGCAGTCATCTCCGCAACAAGCATAGACGTTACTACGGCGTCCTTATCTCTTACGTACGTTCCGCTAAGATAACCGTAGCTCTCTTCAAAGCCAAGCACGTATCTGCTTTCTTCGTTTTTCTTTTCAAGCTTTGCAATAACGTCACCGATATACTTAAAGCCCGTAAGAACGTTATAAACTTCCGCGTTATACTCGGACGCAATCTTGTTGAGAAGGTTGGTTGTAACAATGGTTTTTACAAGCACGGGAACTGCAGGGAGATTGCCGTTTTCCTGCTTTTTCTTAAGGATAAAGTCAGCAAGAAGCACACCCATTTCGTTGCCCGAAACAAGCTTATATTCGCCACCGTGTAAAACTGCCGTTCCTATTCTGTCTGCGTCGGGATCGGTTCCGATAACGATATCAGATTTTACACTCTTTGCCTTTTCAATTCCAAGCTTTAATGCGTCAGCCTTTTCGGGGTTGGGGTAAGAACAGGTCAAAAATCTTCCGTCGGGATAGCACTGCTCGTCAACGTAAGAAATATCCGTTACTCCCACTCTTTTCAAGATTTCAGGCACAAGCTTATAACCTGTTCCGTTAAGCGCGGTATACGTTACGCTTACGCCTTCCGCATCTCCTACCGACTGCTTTTTAACCTCGGTAAGATAGTCCTCGATAACCTGATCGTCGATATACTTTGCAACACCTTTTGCGATATACGTATCTAAGTTTTCGGTACAAACGTCAAACCCGTCCACTACTGCAAAATAGCCCGTAACTTCCATTGAAGCGCTGTCAGTAAGCTGGCATCCGTCCGCGCCGTACACCTTGTAACCGTTGTATTTTGCAGGATTGTGCGAAGCCGTTATCATAACGCCGATATCCGCTTTGTGGTATCTTGTCATATAGGAAAGGAAGGGGGTGGGCATAAGTTCTTTGGACATATAAACGGTGATGCCGTTTGCAGAGAACACTTCCGCAACGGTCTTTAGGAAAAGATCGGAATTAATTCGGCAATCACAGCTTACTGCGGCAGTCTTCATACCGTAGTTTTTCATATAGTCCGCAACGCCTTGGGTTGCTTTTCTTATGGTGTAAATATTAAGGCAGTTTGAGCCTGCTCCTATCTCTCCGCGAAGTCCTGCGGTACCAAACTCAAGATCCTTGTAAAAAGCATTGGTCTTTGCGGTTTCGTCCGTATCCATTGCCTTAAGCTGAGAAAGGATAGTTTCGTCTGTTGCTCTTTTGAGCCATAATTCGTACTTTTGCTGAACGGTCATTATCGTATCTCCTGTTTGTTTATAAATTCAAGTTTGTATTCGTATTCGCATTCCTTTTGGGGTTGTAGCGAATTAATAAAGTTTTTTGTTTTAAGCTCTCTTTTTGTATCAATCCAATAATCGGGAAGTCCCCACCAACATTCCACAGCCACAAATGCACCTCGCTTATCGTCCGACCACACGCAGATTATGGGTGATGAGGATATTATCTTCACTTGTTTTCCACTCTTACGCCTTAAAACGGTGGTGGTGTTTTTTCGGTCAAGAACTAACGAAGGGTACTTGACAAATACGTCCTTTTTCATTTCTACGCAACCCTCGATATTTTCGGGTGGCATAATAAAGTTATTGCAAAGCGTATACGTACTGTTGTTTTCGGTGCAAAAATCGAGATAGTTGCCCGAAGTATCGTCCGCGTTCTGCTCCGCTCCGTCAATCTTGAGCGCAGGGTGCGAACCTACGTAATAGTACATCGTTTGCTCGCCTTTGTTCTTTATGGTATACTTTACGGAAAGGGTTTTTCCCTCTAAAGTATACGTTATGGAAAAGTCAAAGGTGAACGGATATATCTTTAACGTTTCGGAATTTGAGGAAAAGCCAAGGGTTATCGAGCTTTCGGACTGTTTCTTTACTTCGTACTTCTGATAAGGCGCAAGACCGTGAATGGGTACGTCGTAACGAACACCGTTATACTCGTAGTAACCGTCCTTTTGTCTACCTACGAAGGGAAAGAGAACCGCGTCGTGCTTGTCCCAAATGCTTGCATCTCCGTCGAACATTAATTCTTCGCCGTCTTCAAGGTCGACAAGCGACCATATTGCTCCGCCGTCTAACTGAACGGTAAGAGCGAGTTTTTCGTTTTTAATGGTTTTCATATCAGTCGTTACCGCCGTTTACGTAATTATCGAGCTCTTTTTGCCACAGCTTACTAACCGCATCGGTGGGCATATTAAAATCTCCACGAGGGGAAAGCGAAACGCTTCCGATCTTTACTCCGTCGGGCATACAGGAACGCTTGAACTGCTGATTGAAAAATCTGCGGATAAAGGTGGAAAGCCATTTATAAACCGTTTCCTTAGCATACTTACCCTCAAAGGTTTCAAGCGCGATCTTATACACTTTTGACGGGGTAAAGCCCATACGTATGAGGTAAAACAGGTAAAAATCGTGAAGCTCGTACGGACCTACGAGATCTTCCGTCTTTTGTTGAATCTTTCCACTCTCATCGGGGGGAAGAAGCTCGGGACTAACGGGTGTGTCGAGAATATCTGCCAGCACCTTGCCAAGCTTTGCGTTTTCAGTACGTACGTAATAGGCGATAAGGTGACGGATGAGAGTTTTGGGAACGGAACCGTTTACGCCGTACATGGACATATGGTCGCCGTTATACGTTGCCCAACCAAGCGCAAGCTCGGACAGGTCGCCCGTACCTATTACCATTCCACCACACATGTTTGCAATATCCATCAAAATTTGCGTACGCTCTCTTGCCTGCGAATTTTCGTACGTGGTATCGAACGCGTTTTCATCATGCCCGATATCCTTAAAGTGTTGCTTTACCGCCTTTGCTATGTTTACTTGCTTTAGCGATACACCGAGCGCGTTGGAAAGTGCTTTTGAGTTATCGTAGGTACGCTTGGTAGTTCCAAAACACGGCATCGTTACCGCTATTACGTCTTTAGTATCTCTGCCTAAAAGCTTCATTGCCTTAACTGCAACAAGCAATGCAAGCGAAGAATCAAGCCCACCGCTTACACCAATTACCAACGCTTTTGCTCCCGTATGCTCTATGCGTTTTTTGAGTGCGTGCGCCTGCATATTGAGAATGAGGTCTGCGCGCTTGTCACTGAGCTGTTCGCCGTCGGTAAAGGGCGAGGGACTGTATTTTCTGTCAAGCTTTGTTTCGGTTTTGTCAAAGTTTACGTACACGAGAGAGCTTTCCTCTTCTATTGCGCAAAATCCCGAAAGCGATCTTTGGTGGGAGAGGAAAGAAACGTCGATATCAGTAACCGTCATACCCGTACTAAACGGCTCACTTTTTGCAAGGATTTTTCCGTTTTCCGCAATATAGTTACCTCCTGCAAATACGAGGTCGGTAGTGGATTCGCCGTCGCCTGCGTTTGCATACAGATACGCGCAAATTCCACGTGCGCTTAAGTCCTTAACTGCTTGCTCACGGTATTCGTCCGCACCTACGATTTGAGGCATACTTGCAAGATTAACTATTATTTTTGCGCCCTCCTGAACGTGAAGCATAGAGGGCGGAACACACTCGTCCATATCCGAGCCAATCTCCACCGCTATAGCGATATCGGGATTCTCGTCGTCTGCGATTATAACGTCACTGCTAAACGGAATCTCGTCACCCTCTACGTTAAGAACAACCGCGTCCACTCCGAAATTGAACTGGACTTCGGTGCGCTTAAGGTATCTTTTAGGGATATAAGCAATCACTCTGCCGTCTTTTATCGCAACAGCGCAGTTATAGATATCGTCGTTGCACTTAACGGGCGCGCCAACAAACACGAGCATATCGGTATCTAAGGTGGCTTTTGCAATCTCGTCTATTGCGTTTTGCGCCCCGTCCAATAGCGTTTTTTGATAGAAAAGATCTCCGCAAGTACTGCCGGTTACGCAAAGCTCGGGGAAAACGAGAATTTTAACGTTTTTCGTTTTTGCTTCGTTTATGCCGTTGATAATCTGTTCCGCGTTGTAGTCGCAGTCCGCAACCTTGATTTTGGGAGTGTAAACTGCCGATTTGATATATCCGAAATTCATAATATACCTCGCTTTTCGACACAGCTTTAAGACTATGCCGTTCTATTTCAGTTTACATTATACTCTATTTACGCTAACTTGTAAAGTATAAATAAATAATTTATTTATAAAGTTGCAAAAATATTTTGTGAATTTTTTACCCGTTTATCACTGTTTACTTTTGACTTATATGAAAAATAGGCGTATAATAGTGGACAGTGGACAGGTCCAATATATTTTTTTACTTGTGGATGTCGCTAAAAAACATTGATATTGTGTCAAACGATTGACCGTATAATGCTTAATACTTAATTTAAGGAGAAGAATATGCTTTTACAATACTCTGACACTTTCACCCTTACAACGAACGATTTTTATTATGACAAGCAGATCAAGCTTTCCGCCATTCTTAATTTTTTCCAAACGGTTGCAGGCGACCACGCCGATATTCTTGGCGCGGGATTTGACGAGCTTCTTAAAAAGGATATAGTGTGGATGTTGATCAACGTAAAATGTACTATTTATAAAAATTTACATCGAGGCGATAAGATTACGGTTACGACAATTCCGCTCCCCAAAACGCGAATAGGGTACATAAGAGATTATTATATTTATAACGAAAACGGCGAGCTATGCATTAAAGGCTCATCTTTTTGGTGTCACGTTTCGTTCTCTCAGCGCAAGATACTCCGTCCCACTTTTGAATACGTGGGAGAATTTGTTGACAAAAGGGCATACGAAGAGGACTTTGAGCGCCTTAAACCCTTCCCTGTGTCACAAAATCCCACATACGTATGCAAGATTTTGAACACACACATCGACGGTAACGCTCACGCAAACAATATAAAATATGCCGACTTTGCCGTTGACGGACTTGACGAAATTCCGCAGATTTCCGAGTTTGAGATAAGGTACGTATCAGAGTGCAAAAAGGGCGAAGAGCTTGCAATAGGCTATGAAAAGCAGGACAATATTATTTACGTGTGCGGAGAAAACAACGGCAAAACCTCGTTCGCAGCAAAGATAACGACTAAGTAAAATTTGATTTAAGGATAGAAAAAAGACCTATGTGATATAGGTCTTTTTTATGTTTATCATTTGTTATTGCGCAACGCCTGCCTCATCATAATCATCTCCAAAAGAATCGCCTTCATATCCTACTTGAGCTACAGTCAAGCAAACGTATACGTCAAACTCGCCGTCAGCGTACTTATTATTCGCAGTAGTTTGCATTTTTAACACAACTGCAACAATGCTGTCATCGCCCCATTCCAGCGTTCCTTCAAATATGTACTTATCGGTGGGATTTTTTACTGTTCCTTTATAATTTTCGGGAACGTAGTCGGAATTTGATACAGACTGCATTCCGTCGTCCGCTACGTCTACAACGTAAATATCCACAACGTCCGCGATATCAATACCGTTTGTAACGTTAGATTTTATGCTTAGCTTGTACTTTAAATCTAAGGAACCTTCGTTTCTTATTCTGAAATATCTTACAACAGTGTTGCCCGGCTCCCAGATTTCACCGTCATATATACCACCTTCGACCTTAGTCCAACTATTGTTAATATTCTTTTTATACGCTAAAGATACATCTAAAGTTCCTGCGCTACTTCCTTTTCTATTGATAGTTACGTGGTACAAAATATCTTTTCCGTTAACGGTAGCCAGAATATAATACAAATTATTGCCGTAATTGAGAGATACTTCTTTGCCAACAAGCTCTTTGGTACACTCTAAATCCGAATACACTTTGTAGCTTGCGTTTCCCGATACGGTTATTTTGTCGGGGAAATACAGGGTTGAAGTTTCGCTGCCTACTTGTATCGTAACGTTTCTTTCTTCTATTAAAAACTCGTCACTAAACTTAAAAACTCCGCTTGTATTATCACATGCCGTTGCGCTGAAAACAAGCAGGCAAAGAGTTAGTAGCAACGTGAAAAAAGTTTGTATTCTTTTTTTCATAACGTTCTCCTCTTTTTAATATTTTTAACGTGCTTTGATTATACTACTTTCTGTATATTTATGTCAAGGATAATTGCCAAAATAGAGATTCGATTATAATTTTGTATTGTTTAAGATTAGGGATTTTTAGCCAATCCTTCCGTCGACTTCGTCGCCACCTTCCTTTGCAAGGACGGCTTTTGAGCGGTTGGTGCGAAGGCGCACTCCCAAAAACAAAAGAACCAATGGTGGTTGATTGTTTGCATTACTAAAGGACAATAATGGGTGCAGACCTGTCTGCTGGGCAGACCCACGGTCAATATGGAAAACTAACGGTAGTTGATTGTTTGATACGTTAAAGGACAATAATTGGATGCAACGTCACGTTGCTTCGTGAATCGCCCGTACATAAAAACTAGTAAAAATTTATTGTTCTTTTTACTAAAGTACAATAATCGGGGGTACGCCTGTGTGCTTGCATTGCTAAAGCACAATAATTGGGTGTGCGCCTTCGCACCGATTCATGAATCGCCCCTACATAATTACTGACTACACTTAATTATTTGCTTTACTCAAAGAACAACATATTGGATCCAACGTCCACGTTGGTGTGCGCCTCCGCACCACGTTGCTTTTACTCAGCTATTGATATTTTGATATTGCCCGTAGACACCGTTATTTCACAAAGTCCTGCGGTAAGAATGCTTGGGGGAACGGCAACTGCACCTGTATCTGAAGATGCTTTGAAGTTCTTGTGTGTAAGCAAAGTTCCGCCCACATTGCCTGTTGAGGTCTTTACGTATATTTGGGAAGCATCGCACTTGTCAAATTTTACGTTGCCCGTACTTGCGGTAATAGACATTTTGCCTGTAGCAATAACGTTACTGAGGTTTATACTGCCCGTACTGCTATCAGTTGTAAAATTGTTGCATACTACATCTCTTACACTTACGTTACCCGTAGCCACGTTAAGCTTAATATCCGCGGCTGAATTGACGTTACAAAGCTCAATATTACCCGTTGCAGTCGACACTTCCACCGCACCTTCGCTATTCTTTACTCTTACGTTACCCGTACCCGATTTAACCTTTATGCTTTCGGTTTTCGCAAGGCTTGTAACAGCACCCGTTCCCACAGATATATCCATGCTATTGAAGGAATATGCTTCGGGAATATTAACGTTTCCCGTACCCGATTTAACAGTGATTCCTTCGTAACTTCCTTGAGGCAGGTACACGGTAACCTTTGGACTTGTGAACGAAAAACCGATATAATCGTACCATTGTCTATTGTCAACTACGCTGATAACTATCGTATTGTTTTCCACGCAAACCGAATGCTTTATAGTTGTTTTCTCAAAGCAAACAACTCTTGTTTCGTTGTCTTGCGAGGGGATAAGTTCTACGTTTGCTTCTGCCGTTGTAATATCGATATTTGCATAAGTTTCACTAACCGTATGCGTGTTTGTTGTAAATTTAAAGGTGGAGATCTTTGTAAAATCCCAGTTTAATGAGGACATTACGCATACGAAAACAACACATCCTGCAAGAATAAGAGAAACGGCTATGATAAGCCAAGTTTTAATATGTTTATTCATTATGCGTTCTCCTTTTTAAGTAAAGATTTTTTAATACCCACAAGCACTGCTTTTGCGAGTGCGATTGCGCCTTTGGTTGCAAGTTTGCTAAGATAGAACAGTAAGATTGCGCATCCTGCCAAGACAAGTGACACGCCCACCGTCCAGATTCCCGTAGGCGCAAACCCTGAAAATGCATATACTATTCCTGCAATTACTCCGCCAACGGACGATACTGCGCAAGCTACGAAAACCGCCCACAACGAGATTACCAACGACCACAGTACTACGTAAAAAGACAGTACTATTGCAGCAGCCGCTATCAATAGCGATAGCCAAATTGGCGAACCGAGTATCAATAGAACAATTACTCCCACACTTGGTTTTTTGTTGCTTACTACTCGCTCTTTAATGAGCTTAGATATCGGGGTGTCGGAAATTATTTGGGAGATTATGTCGGAAACGTTACCCATTTGCGCAACCGCTTCGGCTTCCGTCATTCCGTCCTCCATTCTGTCTTCGATCATTTCACGATAGAAATCTACCCGCTCCGCTCTGTCGCTTTGCGGTAAGCCCGACAAACCTTGCTCTAACTGTGTTAAAAATTCCTGTTTAGTCATTATCTCCCTCCTTCATGATAAAGGAATATATCAGCATTATTTCTTTCCATTCTTCCTTAAACTCTTCGATTCGCTTAAGCCCTTTTTCGGTGATGTGATAATATTTTCGTAGCCGTCCGTCATGCTCGGACGTGCGTACAGTGAGCATTTGTGCCGATTCCAAGCGCTTCAAGATAGTGTACAGCGTAGATTCGGATAGCTCCACGTACGGCTTAACGTTTTTTATTATCTGATAACCGTACGTATCTTCGTTCTTTATTGCCGTAAGCACACATACGTCTAACATTCCGCGTTTTAGTTGAATATCCACTACATACCTCCTGTTACGGTATACATCGTATCACGAAGTATTGTTTTTGTCAAGCATTTTAGAAGAAGTGAGGAAATTTTTAATTTAATTTTAAGAAAGGGGATTGTAACGGGGCGGACGAGTGGGGGCAAGATTAGGGACTTGCGCCCAATGAAATCTGCTTGCGTGGGTGAAATTCTCGCAAGACGAGAATGAAATAACTGCGTTATGAAATTTGTTTTTAGTAAAATGGGGAATGATATTTTTATATTTATCCCTTCCACCGCTATGCGGTCCCCCTCCCCTTGATATACAAGTGGAGGTCTTGAGCGGTTTAGTTTTTAGCCAATCCTTCCGTCGACTTCGTCGCCACCTTCCTTTGCAAGGACGGCTTTATGAGGATGATTAGTGGGGAATTTATCATAGAGAATGGGTTGTCCTTTTGTTTGTTTATAATAAAAAAGGGCGATTCGTGAATCGCCCCTACAGTTAGTTTTAAATTATTGGGATTGCTTCGCTATCGCTCGCAATGACAGGTGGGAAAGGACTAGTGGTAGTTAATTACTTGCTTTGCTAAAGGACAATAATTGGATGCAACGTCACGTTGCTTCGGGAATCGCCCCTACAAATAGAGTAACTAACAACTGTTGATTGTTTGTTTTATTAAAACACAATAATCGGGTGTGCGCCTTCGCACCGTCACGTTGCCCGTTGCAAGGACGGCTTTTAAGAGGTTGGGATTGGTGCTCAGGAGCACTGCCGAGATGAAGGAACTAACGATAGTTGATTGTTTACATTACTAAAGTACAGTAATTGGATGCAACGTCACGTTGCTTCGTGAATCGCCCCCTACAAATAGAGTAACTAACGACAGTTGATTATTTGATACGCTAAAGAGCAATTATCGGGTGTGCGCCACGCACCGGCTTTATGAGGATGATTAGTGGGTGTACTGTCATTGCGAGGGAATGACATGACCGTGGCAATCTCGTTGTAGTAGAGAATTTATTGGGATTGCCGCGCTATCGCTCGCAATGACGTCGGGGGAGTTACTTTATGTAGGGAAGGGGTGCTCTTCCGTTTTTTTACATAAAAAACCGAGCGAAAAACATTCGCTCGGTTAGTGGTTTGTTATTCAGTTGTTTGTTAGATAATGAACTTGTCGTTCTTTACTACTGCATTAACTTCGGCAAGTTTTGCTTCGTAGCCGGTACGTCCAAGCATTGCGAAAGTTGCTTTTTTGCCTTCTTCTACACCGGGCTGATTGTAAGCGTCGATGTTGAGAAGTGCGCCTGCAAATGCGGTATCGTACATAAAGTACATCAAAAGCTCTCCGATAGTTTCTTCATTTACAACGGGAAGATAGATGGTAAAGTTGCTTCTGCCTGCCTTCATAAGAGCAAACTCGGTTGCTTTGCGCTCTGCGTTGATAAGCTCGTTCATGGTATGTCCTTTGAGGAAGTCGCAAGCATCAACGTCATCGTGAGGAATAGTCACGGTGCTTCTGTACTCGTCAACTGCGATAAAGGTTACTACCTTGTCAAAAGGACCTTCGGTATAAAGCTGAACCTGACTGTGCTGATCGGTAACGCCCAATGCTTTTGCAGGGGTTTGACCTGCGTTGATAACCTTGCCGGTTACGTCAACTTCTTTACCCAAAGATTCTGCCCAAATCTGGCAGTAGAAGTCTGCCATGTACTTAAGTCCGTCTGCATAAGGCATCAAAACGGAGATGTTTTTGCCTTGCTTCATGGATACCCACTTAAGGTATGCGGACATAAGAGTGGGGTTTTTGTAGATATCGCCGTTTGCACTTGCTTCCGCCATAGTAGCAGCGCCTTTGAGCATTGCTTTAATATCCATACCCATTGCTGCAAAGGTTACAAGACCTACGGGGGAAAGAACGGAGAATCTTCCGCCTACGCCCTTTTGTACATCGTAAACCTTGAAGCCTTCCTTTGCGGAAATGTTGTAAAGAGTGCCTTTGCCTACGGTGGTGGTTACGATAATGTGCTTTTTAGCTTCTTCTACGCCGAGCTCTTTTTTGAGCATATTGTACAAAATCAAGAATTGAGTGAGGGTTTCGCTCGTTTCTCCGCTCTTGGTAATAACGTTGAAGTATGCAGTTTTTAGGTCAAGAACGTCTAAAAGCGCGCTCATTCTCTCGGGATCTACGTTGTCTTCTACGTAGAGCTTGGGACCCTTACGCTTAGAAGCGGGAAGTTCGTTGTGGTGAAGGTGGATAAGCGAAGTTGCCACTGCAAGAGGACCAAGAGCGCTTCCGCCGATTCCGAATACTACGAAGCTTTCAGCCTTTTTGCCGATAGCGCCACAGTAGGAAATCATTTCGTCAAGATACTCTTCGCTTGCATAGGGAAGATCGCACCATTCCTGCCAGCCCTTACCGCGGTTGTCCATAACCGTCTTGAACGCAGATGCGATAACCTCTTTGTCTGCATCGATGCAATCGGGATTTACGCCGTGCTCGCCAACGTACGAGGTCATCATGTTGTTGTAATCAAATCTCAATTTCATTTTTATCTTTACTCCTATAAAGTTTTGTGCATTAATTAGTATTTTTTTCTATCTCACGAGGAAAAAGTTTTATATTTCGCAGTATTTTCCTGCTCACGAGGAAAATACAAGATAGACGAACTTTTTTTTAAGGGCGCGTGCAGGTCGCACGTAACCGAAGAAAAAGTTTTGTATTTCGCAGTATTTTTCCGTGAGAATTATTGTCTGGTTTCGATAAGACCGTAATCTTTGTCGTTACGCAAGTACAGAACGCAAACGTTTCCGGTTGCTTTGTTCAAGAACACGTAGAAGTCGTGTCCCAAAAGCTCTATCTCTTCGATTGCATCGTCCACAGTCATGGGGACAAGGTCGAACACCTTTTCTCTTACTATCTTTTGCTTGGGTATTACCTTAGCCTCTTCAACAGCGTATACGTCAAGGTCTTTTACGTTACCCTTCTTTGACTTGATTTTGTTGTGATGCTTGATTATCTGCTTTTCGAGCTTGGGCAATACTAAATCGATATTATCGTACATATTATCGCCTGACACTTCGCCTCGGATAAAGCAACCCGTAAGATTTACGGTAACTTCCATTGTTTCGATATCCTTGGTTTCTTTGAGAACGACTTTCACCGTTGTTTCGTTTTCGAAAAACTTGTCAAGTTTGTCGATTTTACGACGGATAATGTCTTTAAGTTTGTCGCTCGCGTTGTAGTTCTTACATAAAAATTCTACTCTCATAAGAAATCCCCCTTTAGGTTTATTAACTTGATTATATTATACCACATATTATTCAAATTGTAAATACCAAATTGAAAATTTTTTTGAAAATCTTGTAAAATTTTTCCCACATATTGTGTAAGCTTAATTCTCCGTGTGCAAAATACTGTTTACAAGGGAATACTGTCGCGGTCGTAATAAAAAAAAATAAAAGCAAGAATAGAATTTGATCTTTACTATTGCTCTTATCTTCTTGTATTGATTTTTTCGTGACGTTTAATTAATCATAATGCTTAAAAAACGAGCAACACTCCAAAAGTCAGACTGACTTTTGGAGTGTGTTTTTTTGCCGTTTATTTTTTGATTGTATGATATCAGTAGTCTTTGGTTTTTCCGCACTCTGAGCAGTAGACAACGGATCTGCCTCTAAACGTGCCTCCGCAATACTGACAGAGATTTTGAGCTCTGTAACGCGCCTGCTCTCCCTCTAAGTCTTTAAGTGCTTCTTTATACTCCTCCTCAAACGAAAATTCTTCGCTCGGCTGCTCCTCTTTTGTTTCTTTGTTACAGTTCTGCTCAAGTACGTCATCGTATTCTTTTTCACTGTTCGACGGACCGCAGTTCCAAACCACCTTACCCACGTCTGAAGCCCAGTCTTCGTGCCAGCCCTCGGGTCTTACGACAGCCTCGCAGTATACGGTAAGATCTTTATTATCAAAGAACGCATATCCATCAATCTGCGTAACACTTTTGGGTATGGTGATGCTTTTCAGATTTTTACAGTACGAGAACGCGTTGTAACCGATTTTTTCAAGTTTTTTAGACAGGATTACATGCGTAAGGTTGGGGTTGTTTGAAAACGCGCCTTCTTCGATCGACGTTACGCAATCGTGAAGAATTACGGTTTCTAAGTTCTTGTTGTATGAAAAAACGTGCTTGCAAACGGTACTTACAGCGTTAAGCTCAACCTTGGTTACAAGCTCGCCGTTTACGTAAAATTGCGTACCCATATCGATAGGCATGGAAAGCTCGTCTATAACACTAATCTGCGCCCACTCGTTAAGCGAACCGAGATAATTGACTTTTTCTATCGAGCAACTATCAAAGGCTTCGGATCCTATAATTTTTACACTTGCAGGAATGGTTATTTCTTTCAGGCTTTCACAATTGGAAAAGGCATAATCCTTTATTTCAAAAACCTCGGGCACTTCAAACGACGTTACAAGCTCACCGTACATATACAGGTTTGCGCCTGCGCTTAATGGGTTTGCCAAAACGTCTTCAAACTCGATATTCAACCATTGCTCTTCGTTTCCGCCGTAGTATACGTTAGATATCGAACAGTCCTCAAACGCGTTACTACCTATTTTTTTGACGGACGAAGGGATATAGACTTCCTCCACGTCCACGCAGGACTCGAACGCGTATTGCGCAAGCTCTTCCGTTCCCTCGTACACGTCGATTTTTTGGATGGATTCACTCGCAAAACAGCTATAATCCACATCGGCGATAATGGCTTTGTACGATTCAAGCACGTCCTGCCACTCGTCGCCCCAGTTGCACCTGCCTGCGCTAAACAGCACCGCTTCCACGTCTCTAAGCTGTTCGTACGTGGGCTCGCTGTCGAGGATATCCCAAACGGGCTGAAGGAAAACTTCCACGGTATCGCACTCTGCTCCGCACTCGCAACACTCTACGTACTCCGCCTCAAAATCGTCAACCTCGTTTATTGCTCCGCACTCATTACATTCCCATTCCATAATTTTACTTCCTTGATTTTTTTAGCCATTATAACACATACTTAAGCGACTTTGCAATCATTTTTATAAAATTAGTATTAATTCGTCTTGCAAAAACTCTGCAATAAATTATGTCGAGAGGTAAAAAAACGACACATACATGGCTTTTAATGTTCAGTTTTGGCGCATACGTATTGCAGAAAATGGAACGGCACGGCAACCTCAGGCTGTCGTACCGTTTTTTAAAGGAGTAAATAATGAGAAATATTATCTGACTGTAATCTCTCCGTTTTGATAATCTACGGTGATTGAGCTGTTGTCCTTAATAGCACCGGAAATAATACCTTCCGCTACGTTGTCCTCTATCTCTTGTTCGATAACCCTGCGAAGCGGTCTTGCTCCGAACTCTACGTCGTAGCCCTTGTCGGCGATATACGACATTGCGCTGTCGGTGATATTGAGCGCGATATTGCGTTCTTTGAGTGATTTTTCAAATTTTCTGATAAGGATTTTTGCAATCATCGCAATCTGCTCTTTACTGAGCGGATGGAACTTACAGATAACGTCTATACGATTGAGAAACTCGGGTCTGAAATGACGTCTGAGCGCCGAATCTAAAACCTCGTCGGTATTACGGTTAACGTCGCTTTCGCTCGCGCCGAAGCCGAGAGTTTTGGTTTTTGCTTTAAGCTCGTTTACACCTACGTTTGACGTCATTATTATAATGGTGTTCTTAAAGCTTACCAATCTGCCCTGTCCGTCGGTAAGTCGTCCGTCGTCCATTATCTGGAGAAGGATATTGTACACGTCGGGATGAGCTTTTTCAATCTCGTCAAAAAGCACAACTGAATATGGCTTACGACGAACTTGTTCGGTAAGCTGACCGCCGTCGTCGTGTCCTACGTATCCGGGAGGCGCGCCGATAAGCTTGCTTACCGAATAGCTTTCCATGTACTCGGACATATCAAGACGGATAACGGCGTTTTCGTTGTCGAACATTGCCTCGGAAAGCGCTTTGGTAAGTTCGGTCTTGCCCACACCCGTGGGTCCCATAAATAGGAAAGTACCAATAGGACGAGAGGGATCTTTAAGTCCTGCTCTTGCGCGTCTTATTGCCTTGGACACGCTTACTATTGCCTGCTCTTGACCTATTACCCTTTGGTGCAATATCTCCTCAAGCTTAAGCAAACGCTGGGATTCGTTTTCGTTGAGCTTACTTACGGGGATTTTAGTCCATTTTGACACGATTTCAGCGATGTCGTCCTCGGAAATGGAACGCGTTACTCGCTCGTTTTCTTTAGTCCAAGTAATACGAAGGTCGGTCATTTGCTTTTCTACCGCTTCACGCTCTTTCTTAAGCGCGCTACAAGCCGTGTAATCCTCGCGCTTTCTTGCTTCTTCGATGTCGCGAACAAGCTTTTTGTACTGTTCTACGAGCTGTTTATGCTCGGGAGGAATAGTGTTTCCGCTTACCTTGGCTTTACTCATTGCCTCGTCAATAAGGTCTATTGCCTTATCGGGCAAAAACCTATCCGTGATATATCTGTCGGAAAGTTTTGCCGACGCTACGATTGCCTCGTCCGAAATTTTTACCTTGTGGAAAGTTTCGTAGTTTTCACGCAAGCCTTTAAGTATCTCGATTGTCTGCTCAACGGTGGGCGGATTTACCGTAATAGGCTGGAATCTACGCTCTAACGCCTTATCCTTTTCAATAAACTTGCGGTACTCCTCGGTTGTAGTTGCGCCGATAGTCTGTAGCTCGCCACGGGCAAGGTACGGCTTAAGGATATCCGAGGGAGAAACCTCGCCCTCTTTACTGCCGGCTTGAGCAAGAGTGTGAAGCTCGTCGATGAAGAGAATTATATTTCCGTTATCTCTTACGACGTCGATCGCGCCTTTAAGCTTTTCTTCCAATGCTCCGCGGTACTTGGTGCCTGCCACAAGCGAACCGATATCGAGAGTAAAGACTATTTTATTCTTGAGTAGCTCCGGAACGTTGCCGTCCACGATCGCCTTTGCAAGACCTTCTACTACCGCGCTTTTACCAACGCCCGGCTCGCCGATAAGCACAGGGTTATTCTTGGTTTTTCTGCATAGGATTTGTATAATTCGCTCAATCTCTTCGCTTCTGCCGATAATGGGATCTATCTTGTTTTCGCGCGCTTTTTGCGTAAGGTCTACACCAAGATCTTTTATTTCTTCGGGAACGGTTGCATTATTGCCCGGCTCGCCCTCTACAGATCCACCCTGCATAACGTCTTCGAGCTTTCTTACAAGCATGGATACGTCCACGCCGTACGAAGAGGCGATAAGCCAGTACGCAAGCGACGTCTGATCCATAAGAAGCGCGTACAAAAGATGCTCGGTATGCATTTTGCCCGCGCCCACGCTCTGCATTACGCGAAGTGCGTAGCGAATGGTTTCGATACTGCGTTTTGTGTAAGATATACCGCCCATAACGGATACGTGTTCGTTTTGAGAGAATACGTCGTCGGCAAAAGCGGTATTTACGCCCTCATCGCGAAGCAGTCTGCCTGCCGTACAATCTGTTTTTACAAGACCGTATAGTATATGCTCGGTACCGATTTCGGGGTTGGAATATTGAAATGCTACGTTCTCTGATTCTTTGAGAACCTTAGCTAAATTGTCTGATTTGGGGAAGTTCATATATTTGTCCTCCTTTCCTGTTTATAAGTGATTTTACAATGATTTTAACGTTTCTTTTATCTTGCTTGCTCTAAAAATACTGCGCTCCTCGCTCGTTTTGAAGCCTGTTTTTTTGTAGTCGTAGATTGCGTAGGGCATAAGCGACGAGGAAAGCGAATCGATAACGCTTACGTCGGATATCGGCAAAATTTTGTAGTACGCGCCAAGGCGGATAAAAGCAAGAATGGAAAGCATTTCGCTACTGCCCATTTTGTATGAATTGGTTGCAATGCCGTACGAGCGCATAATTTTATCCTTAAGATCCACTTCGTTCTCTTTGTATATGCGTTCTCTTGCCTTTTCCTCATAGCTTTTTACGCTGTTTACTGCCTTTTTCACCTTGTCGATAATATCCTGTTCGCTAACGCCGAGAGTGTGAAGCGAGGAAAGTTCGTACACGTAGCCGTTGCTCGTTTCGTTATCTGCGGTGGCTTTAAGCGAGATGTTGATACGCGACAGCGCGGATGCAACCTCGGAAAGCGCGTGGGTTATATGGAGCGCAGGCAGGAACATTTTTACCGACACTTTGAGCCCCGTTCCAACGGTCGAGGGGGAAGCGGTGAGATAGCCGAGCTTATCGGAGAAAACAAACTTGAGTTTTTCTTCCAAAGCTCTTTCAATCCCGTCTGCCACTTCGTAAGCTTTTTCTACGTTGAAGCCTTTTTCAAAGGTGTTTATAACAACGTGGTCAAGCTCGTTTATCATTACGCTCACGCTCTCGTCACGCTTTAAGATAAGCGATCCGAAAGTGGTTGCCGCAAGCGCTGAAGTCATTAGATTTTTCTCTTTTAACGTTCCTATCTGGGTTTCGCTTAAGTTGGATACGGGCTTTATTTCATAGCTTCCGTCTTTGTTTAAGGTATCGTAAACTGAGCTTGCAATAACGGAAGCGCGTTTATCGTCCATTTTGTTGGGGAACGGGTAGCCTGTAACGTTTCGGGCAATACGTATGCGTGAACTTATTACAAAATCGTTATTATTCATACTATTTACCCTCCTTTTCCATCTTGCGGATTTTTTCCTGTATCTCTGCTGCTTTTTCGTATTCTTCTTCCTCTACGTACTTTGCAAGCTGTGCTTTGAGCTTATCATACTCGGGATTTTTTACCGCGGTTGCTTTTTCGCCCGGCTTTTTGCCTGCGTGCATAACCTTTGCTTGGGTGTTACGGAGCGACGGCAAAATATAGGTCGCAAACTCATCGTAACAATCCTTACATCCGAGCAAGCCGGTTGCGTAGTAGTTTTCGAGTGTGTGTCCGCACTTTGAACATACGGACGAGGATATTTTTTGAGTGGGCGAAATACTTTCGAAGCCAAACCCGCTAAGCAACGAATCGAACAACGAAAAATCGTTTCTTACTCCTCTCTTTTTTGCGCATGCAGAACATAAATGCACGTCTGTTCTGTAGCCGTTAATTTCTCTGACCTCGTGATACGAGGCTTCGTTTCTTTTACAATCATCACATAACATATTTATTGTCCTCCTGTGGGGCAGACCCCACTGTCATAATAGTAATTTAGCGTTTTAGTATTTACTTGATTATTTAGTGCTTTTAGACAAATTGCCTTTATTGCTTTTTTGGGGGGCAGACCCCACTGTCGATATTTGTCAATCACGTTTATTGTTTTTTATACGTCTTATAAGTTCTTTTACTGTATTTATATTTACTTGCTCTTTTTTTGGGGCAGACCCCACTGTCAATATTGTAATTTAGTGTTTTAGTATTTACTTGATTAAACGGTATCAATTATTGGGTGCACGCCTGTGTGCCATCTACGTTGATTTTAACGTTTCGCCAACAACTGATTTTAGGATGCTTAGGCGAAGAGAATCCTTTTGCAGAACGGTAGGAGCAATCAGCGCTTTATCGGACAAGCTCGCTTTTAAGATTATTCCCTCGCGCTCGGTGAAAAGCTCGTCTGCTACCAATCTATCAATTATATGGCACGCAGTGGGATAGTTATACCCCTGAGAGAGAGGGCGTTGCATTATCTGCATTACAAGCTCGCTCTTTGGTTCGTGCAAGCGCACCACCGTTATAAAACCTCCGCCACCTCGTCTTGACTCTATGCTATACCCCTTTGCCGGAGTAAAACGAGTAGATAGTACGTAATTTATCTGGCTGGGTGCGACCGAAAAGTACGATGCAAGCTCGTTTCGCGAAATATTAAGCGAATCATCCTCGCCAAGCGTTTCTAATAAAAAGCTTTCGATAATATCACTTATGTTTGCCACGTCTGTACCTCCTTTGAAAGTTAAACCTTCTGCTCATTGCTTTGATCTTAGCTTGCAAAAGTTTGACTTTCTTTGACCTTTGACTTTATTATACACACGAAAACTCGGTTTGTCAAGGGGTTTTTAAAAGTTTTTTTAAATTTTTTAGGTTTTTTTCGTAAAAACGCAATCAGAAAAAGCGATCAACACTCTTGAAGGTCAAACTTTTTATGAATAACTGACGTTACGATAAACTGCGACAAGTCTTATTGCGATTAAGCGGAAAAAACACAAGCCCACAGCTCTTTTCGCACGCGTATAAATTAGGAATACGCGCAATAACTGCAAATTCGTCCCCGCATTGCGTCACATTTGACTCAATTTTTGTTTTTGCATATAAAAAAGCAAGAGTAGAAAACACCTTCTATTCTTGCCCTTATTTGCTATTCTTAATAATTCCTCGCTAAGTCCATAATTTCAACGTGTGTCAGGCACAATTATGATCAACACTTAGAAGCACCGCTTTCAATCCATGCAACAGTTAGGTTACATTCCATTGCGTATCCCACGCTGTTATTAAATTTCCAGCTGATCGAGTTCTACGCCTGCTTCTTTGATAAGCTGAAGCGAGAAGTCGTCGGGGTAACCTTCTTTGTATACGATACGCTTGATACCGCTGTTTATAATAAGCTTTGCACAGATAGTGCAAGGCTGATGCGTACAGTAAAGGGTTGCGCCCTCGATTGCAATACCCATACGAGCGGCTTGAACGATTGCGTTCTGCTCGGCGTGGGTTGCATAACAAAGCTCGTGACGGGTGCCCGAAGGAATATTGAGCTTGCGTCTTAAGCACTCGCCCTTATCTTTACAAGACTCTATACCGCAACTTGCTCCATTGTAGCCCGTGGTAAGAATACGCTTATTCTTTGCAATAACCGCGCCTACCTGTCTGTTTTGCTGATAGCAAGACGACCAAGAAGCCACGTTACATGCCATTTCAAGAAATCTTTTATCCCATTTGGTGTTTTTCATCTCATCCATTTTTTTGTTCTCCGTAAATTTTCTATTTTGTTTATTTTATCACAAAATTTAATAATTTGCAACACTTAAACGTAAATATATAAATGATAACGGCTTATTTTTGAAAAAATCAGTTAAAAAGGCATAGTTTATGCGTTTTTTGCAATGTGAAAAGCGCGGTAAAAAAAATTTCTTGTTATTTTTACAAAAATTTCTCAAAGAAACTATTGACAAAGGCAAAAAGCGGTTATATAATATTAGCAGTCACAAGGCAAGAGTGCTAATTTATTGCTTTTTTGACGGAATTAATATAAAAAAATTTTTGGAGGATATATAAATGACTATTAAACCTTTATTTGACAAAGTTGTCATCGAACAGGTTGAGGCTGAAGAAAAGACCGTAGGCGGAATTATTCTTCTTGCCAAAGACCAAGAAAAACCTCAGATGGCTAAGGTTCTTGCGGTGGGCCCCGGTGGTATCATCGACGGAAAGGAAGTCGTTATGCAGGTTAAGGTAGGGGATAAGATCCTTTACTCTAAGTATGCAGGCAGTGAATTTAAGCTTGAGGGCAAGACCGTTACTATCTTGCGTCAGAGCGACATTCTTGCCATTGTAGAATAATTTTCAGGAGGCTAAAAAATTATGGCTAAACAGATTAAAACAGGTGAAGAGGCAAGAAAGGCTCTTGAAAACGGAGTTAACATCCTTGCCGATACAGTAAAAATTACACTTGGACCTAAAGGCAGAAACGTTGTGCTTGACAAAAAGTTCGGCGCTCCGCTCATTACTAACGACGGCGTTACCATTGCTAAGGAAATTGAACTTCCCGACCCCTTTGAAAACATGGGCGCACAGCTCGTAAAAGAAGTTTCTACCAAAACCAACGACGTTGCAGGCGACGGTACTACCACTGCTTGCGTGCTTGCTCAGGCTATTATTCACGAGGGACTTAAAAACCTCGCGGCCGGCGCAAACCCCATGGTTATTAAAAAGGGTATTGCTAAGGCTACCGATACTGCGGTAAAGCACCTTCAGTCTATCTCTAAGAGCATTGACTCAAAGACCGCTATTATGCAGGTTGCTGCAAACTCTGCCGCTGACGAAACTGTAGGCGAGCTTATTGCTGACGCTATGGAAAAGGTGGGCAAAGACGGCGTTATTACCGTAGAAGAGTCCAAGACCATGGATACCAATCTTTCCATTGTTGAAGGCATGCAGTTTGACCGTGGCTACGCTTCGGCTTATATGGTTACCGACACCGAAAAAATGGAAGCTGTTCTTGACAATCCTCTTATCCTTATCACGGACAAGAAGATCTCTACCATTCAGGAAATCGTTCCCATTTTGGAACAGATTATGCAACAGGGCGCAAAGCTCCTCATTATCGCAGAAGACTTCGAGCAAGAGGCTCTTGCTACTATTGTTGTTAATAAGCTTCGCGGAACTTTCTCCGTTGTATGCGTAAAAGCTCCCGGATTTGGCGACAGAAGAAAGGAAATGCTCAAGGATATTGCTACTCTTACGGGCGGTCAGTACATCTCGTCCGAGACAGGTATTGAGTTTAAGGACGTTACCGTGGATATGCTTGGAAGAGCTAAGCAGGTTAAGGTTGACAAAGAAAATACCACTATCGTAGAAGGCTACGGTGACAGCGCGGATATTGCCGACCGTATAAAGGCTATCAGAGCGCAAATGGAAGTTACCACCTCCGACTACGACAGAGAAAAGCTTCAGGAACGTCTTGCTAAGCTTGCAGGCGGTGTTGCTGTTGTTAACGTCGGTGCGGCTACGGAAATCGAAATGAAAGAAAAGAAGCTTCGTATTGAGGACGCGCTTTCCGCTACTCGCGCAGCTGTTGAGGAAGGAATCGTTCCCGGCGGTGGAATTGCGCTTATTACCGCTATCCCTGCAGTAAAAGAGCTTATCGCTTCTCTTGACGGCGACGAAAAAACGGGCGCTTGCATTGTATTAAAGGCACTTGAAGCTCCCATTAAACAGATCGCTCTTAACGCAGGCATTGACGGTGGCGTTGTTATTAATACAATCCTTACCGCCAACAAAGGTGCTTCTTACGGCTACGACGCGCTCAAAGACGAATACTGCGACTTGGTTGAACGCGGAATCATCGACCCCACTAAGGTTACCCGTACCGCTCTTCAGAACGCTTCGTCCGTTGCATCCACTATGCTTACCACCGAAAGCGTAATTGCAGACATTCCCGAAAAAACTCCCGAACCGCAAGCTCCCGGAATGGGTGGCGGAATGGGCGGAATGTATTAATTTCACTCAACTAAAAAACACGAAAATGCACAAAAAACTCGCTAACGTTAGCGAGTTTTTTGTTGTTTTATGATTATTATACTATTTTAATACGCGGGCACGTTACTTTAGCAAAGCATTAATTTCTTCGGCGTACCGAACTGTTTCCATTGCGTCTTTTGCGTACTTGTCCGCGCCTATTTTGTCTGCGTATTCCTGCGTTAGAACAGCTCCACCCACTACGGTTTTTACCCAAGGCGCTTTTTCTTTTAGGAGCTTTATCGCCTCTTCCATAGCAGGAACTGTGGTTGTCATAAGCGCGCTAAGACCTACAAGTGGTGCGTGCAATTTTATTGCTGTTTCCACAATCGTTTCCGCATCCACGTCGCGACCAAGATCTGTTACCGCAAAACCGTAATTTTCAAGCAAAAGCTTTACGATATTCTTGCCGATATCATGAATATCGCCCTTTACAGTAGCTATTACAAACGCGCATTTCTCTTCCGTTTTTGCGCCTTTCATACACTTCTTTATTTCGTCAAACGCGCACTTTGCAGACTCTGCGCTCATAAGAAGCTGAGGCAAATAGACCGTCTTTTTTTCAAACCCCACCCCCACTGTGTCGAGCGCAGGGATAATCTCGTTTTTGATTATATCCAAAGGATGTGCAGTTGTGAGCAATTCTTTTGTAAGCGCACCTGCTTGATCTTTAAGCCCTTTTACAATCGCTTTTTGAAGCTCAGACTTGTAATTTTCCGTCGTGCTTTGTGCAGTTTGAGTGGTTGTAACCAAATTCTCTGCCGGCAACGACGTGGCAAAATTAACGTACGAAGCGCAGTTGTCATCCATTGCCGAAAGTGCGTTAAACGCGTAATACGTCTTTAGCATTTCGGTTGAATATGGATTCATTATAGCGCCCGAAAGACCATTGTTTAGGGCAAGAGCAAAGAACGCGGAGTTGATTATATCGCGATTAGGAAGACCGAAAGACACGTTGGAAACACCAAGCGTAACGTGACAGCCCAGTTTTTCACGGATTAGCTTTACCGCCTTTAGCGTTTCTATCGCAGAACTGTTATCTGCGCTGATAGTGAGCGCAAGCGGATCGAAAACTATATCCTTTTTATCAATACCGTACTTTTGAGCCTGCTTTAAGATGCGCCTTGCAATCTTCAGTCGATCTTCGGCTTTTGTGGGAATACCGCCCTCGTCCAAAGTGAGCGCAACTACTACGCCTCCGTACTTTTTAGCAAGAGGAAACACGGCTTGCATGCTTTCTTTTTTGCCGTTTACAGAGTTAAGCATAGGCTTACCGTTGTACACTCTGACAGCGCTTTCCATAGCTCTTGCGTTGGACGTGTCGATTTGAAGAGGAAGAGCTGTTACCGCCTGTAATTCTTTTACCGCACTTACAAGCATTTTCTCTTCGTCAATCTCGGGAAGCCCCACGTTTACGTCCAAGATATGAACACCCTTTTCTTCTTGGGCAATGCCTTCTTTTAGGATATAATCCATATCGTTATTTTTGAGCGCTTCCTTAAATTTCTTTTTGCCCGTAGGATTTATTCTCTCTCCGATAAGAATGGGGTTTTGCCCGAAAGTTACCGCGTGAGTATAGGACGAAACGGTTGTAAAATTCTTTTTTTGTACCGTTTTGGGCGATACGTGTTGCGTTTTTTCTTTCAAAAGCGAAATATGCTTAGGTGTTGTACCGCAACATCCACCGCACAGTCTTACGCCTTCCTCCACAAGCAAAGCAACCTCACTTGCAAACTCTTCCTCGCTCACGTCATACACTGTTTTTCCGTTTTCTACTCTCGGAAGTCCTGCGTTTGGCTCTAACAAAACGGGAACGGACGCGTACTTAAGATACTCTTTAACGATGGGAGCAAGCTGTTTTGGGCCGAGTGAACAGTTTACGCCTATTGCATCCGCACCCATTCCTTCAAGCATTGCAACCATTGCCTCTGCCGTAGCACCCGTCATAAGCTTTCCGTCGCTTCCAAAAGCATTAGAAACAAACACGGGCAAGTCGCAATTTTCCTTTACTGCAAGGAGCGCTGCCTTTGTTTCGTAACTGTCGGTCATAGTTTCGATAAACACTAAATCCGCGCCGTACTTAACTCCAAGACGCACGGTTTTTGCAAAAATCTCCACTGCTTCCTCAAAATCAAGAGTACCGTAAGGCGCGAGCATTTTTCCGCTCGGTCCTATATCTAACGCTATCCATTTGGGTTGATTAGTTTTGCTTTGCTCTCGCGCTTTTTTTGCGTTTTCTATTGCGTATTTTACAATCTCGTCAAGCTCGCTTTCGCTGAATTTTAACGCGTTTGCGCCAAACGTATTGGTGTTTACGATATTAGCGCCTGCGTCGTAATAGCTTTTGTAAATGGCAGTAACGACGTTAGAGTGCGTTACGTTCCACCTCTCCGGAAGCTCTCCTGCTTTCAGACCGCTGCTCTGTAAAAGCGTGCCCATTCCTCCGTCGAGATACACTATATTTTCTTTTAGGTACTGTCTTAAATCCATTAATTTCTCCAATATATCAGTTAAGAATTGCGGAAAGATTTTCCAAAATCTTTTGAGCTACGTCGGGCTTGTTCATAGAATATACGTGCACGTTTTTGATACCGTTTGCAAACAGGTCGATTATCTGATCGGTTGCATACGCAATACCTGCCTGCTTCATTGCTTCGGGCTTGTAGCCAAACTTGTCCACCAAGCTCTTAAAACGTTGTGGCATAAACGAACCTGAAAGCTTGATCGCTCTGTCTACCTGATTTGCGTTTGTGATGGGCATAATTCCCGGCATTACAGGTACTGTTATGCCTGCCTCGCGAATTTTGTAAAGGAAGTTGTAGAGAAGGTTGTTGTCAAAAAACATTTGCGTAGTCAAAAAATCGCAACCTGCATCCACCTTTTCTTTAAGGTATTTTATATCTTCCTTTTGGTTACTGCTTTCGGGATGTATTTCGGGATAGCACGCACCGCCTATGCACATATCGGGGTCGCTTGCCTTAAGCTCGCGCACAAGCTCGATTGCATGATGGTAGTCCCACTTACTCCTGTCCTCGCCTATCATTTCCTGTGGAATATCGCCACGAAGCGCCATAACGTTTTCTATCCCTGCTTCCTTTATGTCCGCAATGCGCTGACGAACGGTTTGACGAGTGGACGAAACGCACGTAAGATGCGCAAGCATGGGCACTCCGTATTGATCTTTGATATTCTTTGCGATATCAAGAGTGTATTTACTTGTTCCTCCGCCTGCTCCGTACGTTACACTCATAAACGCAGGGCAAAGCTTTGCAATCTCTTCGGTTGCATGCTTTACGCTATCGAAATTGCTTTCCGTTTTGGGCGGAAAAACCTCAAAAGATACCGTGAGCTTATCTTTTGTCAACAGATCTTTTATTTTCATAATTACTCCTTCCTTTGCCTACAAATACTGTTTGCGGAATATTTTAATTATATTATAACACTTATATATAAATAATGCAAGATATTGAGCAAAAATTGCGCCGTGAATTACACAGCGCAATTTTTTGTTTTTTAACTCTTTATTAAGCTTCTTCAACTTCAAGCTTAACATCTTCCTTTTCGGGAACGTCATACTTAAGCTCGTCGCTATTTCTAACCTCGTCGAAAAGCTCCATAACCTCGTTTGAGGGCGCTTTTGTAACAAGTGTTGCAATAACGGATACGATAAAGCCTACGATAAAGCCGGGGATGATTGCGTAAAGATTGGTGATCGTTCCAATGGTCGCGCCATCTATCTTTACAAACACCCAAATGCATGATACTACGAAACCTGCGATAATTCCGGAAACGCAACCCTTGTAGTTAAATCTCTTCCAATAAAGCGCAAGAATAATTGCAGGGCTGAATGCCGCGCCGAAGATCGCCCATGCATCGGAAACGAGCTTCATGATTGAGTCGCCGAAGAATGCGATTACAAATGCAACGATTGAAATTACAACTACTACGATTCTGCTTACCCAAACCATTTGCTTGTCGGTAGCGTTCTTCTTAATCGTTCCCTTAAAGATATCGGAAGCAAATGCAGAAGAAGCCAAAAGAAGCTGAGAGTCTGCGGTAGACATAGACGCTGCGATAATTGCGGAAATTAAGAGTCCGCCGATAAGAGCTAAAGGACCCCACTTGAAGATTTGTCTTACTACGTCAACAAATACCATTTCGCTTGCTGTTGCGCTCATAGATCCAACAAAGCTATGCGCAACAATTGCGAATACTGCAGCCATAACCAAAATTGCAAACGTCCAGCAAGATCCGATAATCTGCGACTTTCTCATTTCTTTCTTGCTCTTGATAGACATATATCTTACGATAATGTGTGGCATACCAAAATATCCAAGTCCCCAACCAAGTCCCGAGAGAATATCGGAAATACTCTTCCAGTCAAAGTTTCCTGAAGAAAGAAGATTAAAGTAATTAGCATCTTCTGCAAGCCAAGGCATAAAGCCTCCAGCAAGGTTGCCAGTACCCATCATAATAAGCATAATAATGGGAAGAAGCATAATTGCCGCGAGCATAAGCATACCTTGAATAAAGTCAGTCCAGCATACCGCGTTAAATCCACCAAGCATCGTGTATGCGATTATAATAAGTCCTGCTATTACCATTCCCCAAGTTTTATCAATAAAGCCACCTGTAAGCGTGGAGAATAAGTTTCCGCAAGCTACGAGCGAAGATGCCATATAGATACAGTATGCAACCAAAAATACGATTGCGCATACAAGTCTAAGTACCGCGCTCTTGGATAAGAATCTGTTGGTCAAAAACTGTGGAACTGTGATAGAATCGTTAGCCTTAATTGCATACACTCTAAGACGGGGGGCGATAAAGATCCAAGCAAGAATTGTTCCTATAATAAGACCTACCGAAATCCAAACCTGTCCCATACCTACAAGGTATATAGCTCCGGGCAAGCCCATCAAACACCAAGCACTCATATCAGACGCGCCTGCGCTAAGCGCCGCGATAAGTCCGCTCATCTTTCTTCCGCCAAGGAAATAGTCTTTTTCAGACTCGTCCTTTCCCTTAAAGAAAAACCAAATACCGATTCCAAGCATTGCAATAAGGTAGATACCGAATGCAATAATTTCGTAAACGTTCATATTTACTCCTTTATTATGTAAAATATTTTTGTATTAGGTTTTATAATACCATTACGTATAGCACTACAAACTCATAAAATTTTATCAAAAATTGGCTTAAATGTCAAACGTTTGTGATAAAATTATTAAAAAGCATAGAAAAACGTTTGATTTTTTGCAAAAAATTGGTATAATAGTATTAGCATATCTAATAGAATTTGGAGAAACAGAAATGACGGTAAAACAGTATAGGGCGTTTGTAACAGCGGTAGACGAAGGAACGCTGTCTAAAGCAGGGCAAAAATTGGGGCTTACGCAAGGCTCTGTAACACAGCTTATTGCATCGCTCGAAAAGGAGCTTGGTTTTAGTTTGTGCGTAAGAAACAAGGCAGGGATAAAACTGAGCGAGCAAGGCGAAAAGCTACTACCCCTGATGCGTTCTATAGTGGAAAAAGAGCAACGTCTTATTGAGGTTGTAGACGCGATGAACAACAGAGAAAACAGTATAATAAGAATTGCTACATTCTCGTCGGTTGGGGTAAAATGGCTTCCCTCTATTATGAAAGAGTTTTCTCTCCTTTATCCAAACGTTGAGTTTGACATTAAAGACGGCGGGTACGGAGAGATTTTAGAATACGTTAACAACGGCGCGGTAGACCTTGCGTTCGTATCACTCCCCTGCTCAGTTTCCGGCGACGTTATACCACTTTTAGAAGATAGAATTTTGGCGTTAGTGCCTACCTCGCACCCTCTTGCCAGCGTAGATAAAGTACCAATAAAGGCGTTTGAAAAAGAGCCGGTAATTTCACTTGCAAGCGATACGGATCACGACTCGAGAAAGGTTTTTTCGATGCACAACGTAAAGCCGAATATCAAATACGTAACAGGCGACGACTACGCTATGATTGCTATGGTAGAGAATAATTTGGGCATTTGTATTCAGCCTGAACTTTTACTTAATAACGTATCTAAAAAGGTAAAAGTTATGGAATTATATCCGCCGTGCAAACGAAGTATAGGGCTTGTCGTTACGCTTGGTGCATACGCGTCGGACAAGGTAAAGAAGATGGCGGAATTTATTGTGGACTGGGTAAAAAATAACGCGTAAAAACAGTAATTAAAAAACACGCATTGTTCAAAAATGAGCGATACGTGTTTTGTTTTTTGATACATTTTTAATGGCTATGTCACAACAAATGGTTGATAAATATTATTATGTTTTGACGAGAAAAACACAAGAAAGACAAGTGTTCTTGTAAGGGCGCATACTTGCAAAGTCTGTAACCGAACAAAACACGCTGTATTTCGTAGCGGCTTTTCAGTCAAATATAAACCTACTGTTGTGTCAGAGCCTTTTATTTTTATACAGACAAAAGCACGGTTGCAATTATGCCCAAGCCTATACCTATCCATTGCCACCACTTAAGTTTTTCTTTGAAAACAAATAGTGAGAATATGCTTATCGCCATAAGCGTACACACGGATATAACAGGAAATCTGACGGACGCGGGAATAATTTCGGATGTTGCAAGAATGATATTAAAGGTGTTTATTACAAGATTGCTTACACCCGAAATAATCGGAAAATGCACTGCCTTTTTAAGCATTAGCTTTGTATCTGTTTTATCGCTTCTGATATAATTTATGATAATAACGATAAGAGCAAGTGCGGTAGCGAAAAACATAAACATATCGCCGTGATTACCGCCAAAATCCTTTTGTTGCTGAGCTTGAGAAATTACGCAAGCAGCGTTTCCGACAAATGCAAGCGTCATAAATATCGCCCACTTTATCGTTATTTTTTGTTCACTCTTTTTGCCAGTAAATAAGCACAATGCAATAGATACAGCCGTTAGAACTATGCCTATTATTACAAATACGGTCAGCGGTTCACCCCAAAATATCAAGCCCCAAATACCGGACACAACCAAAGACAGGTTGATAAATAAATTTGTAAGCATTATCGGGCCTATTTTGAGCGCAATTATAAGCGCGGAAATTGCTACTGCATACCCTACAGCAAAGATTGCAATATACGGAAAAACCGCTACGTCAAACGACGGATTTATTGCGTACTTTATTCCCCATCCAAGAACCACAACCGACACCAAGATGAGATTATAAAACGCGGACGTGTCTTTTTTTCCATCGGTTTTACGATTGAAAAAGCTTCCGCTTAAACTATATATTATATTCAGTACCGTTACAGATATCAGATAAAAATAATCCATTGCGTTGCTCCGTTTTTTGCTGTTTTTTGTATGCTTTAATGTTATATACCAATCAATATTAAAAGTCAAGCGATTTTTTAATTTTTGGAAATTAATACACGCTGTTTTTTACTACTGCTCTAACTGTAAAATCTTTTTACGGTAGACAAGAGGAGAAATACCCGTAAATTTTTTGAACGCGGTACAAAAATGATTACGCGTGGAAAACCCGACGTTATACGCGATCTCTTCTATTGAAAGATCTGTTTTTTCGAGCCATCTGCAAGCAAGCTTTATACGTTCGGAAAGTATGGCTTTGTGCAGAGTTTCGCCCGTACGTGTCTTGAAAAGCGTTGCAAGATATACGGAATGATAGCCAAAAGCCTTTGCTACGTCTTCGTTGCTTTCTATCTCGCTACAGTACAGTTTTATGTGACGCTTTATGCGCTCTATAAGCCTATCGGACGCCTCTTCGCTTCCGATTTTAGGTCTGAAAATTTCCGCTAAAAGCTTTTTTAGCATTGCGGAGGTTTGCGCGTCGGCGTACGCTTCGTTTTTACAAAACGTATGCACGATCTCCAAAACGTCGCTACGAAGATTGCTGTTCTTTATGACGGTATCGTATCCACCGTCTACGGTTTGCGTATCAAACAAAAAGCGTTCGTCAAACTCGGCAACGGGCGGTGGACAAATGGGTTTCGTTTTGTCGGAGCAGGCGCGAGTTACGTCAAAGTTAAGCACCGCAACTTTGAGCTTGCCCTTGAAGTGGTATGGCGTTTGCGGAATGAAATACAGTAAACAGTCCGCCCCTACGGTATGCACGGAATTGGAAAGGATAAGAACGCCTTCTCCTTCAAGTATATAAAAAAGTCTGTGGTCGTATGCTTTTCGTAAACCCTCGCCTTCAAGCACGGCAGGTTGGATCTCGGCGGCGCGTACGTAAGGGTTGCAATCCTGTATTTTCATACTCCCTCCTTTAATTTTTGAACTTTTACATTGTTTTTTTGACTATATTATACAGCAAATTTATGCTAAAATCAATTATATACGCTAAATTAGCAAAAAAACTTACCGAGGTGAATTTTTATGACTCAAAATCGATTTTTTGCAACAGACGAAACGGGCATAGAATATGAATTCGATCAGCTTTGCACAGGCTCTTCCATTTTGTTGACATTAAAAAAAGAAACTATTGTCAACTGCAAGCAACTGAGGATATTACCCGAGCTTGGCAAGGCGCAAGCAGGGGATGAGGGGTATTGGATCTTGCCCCGCAATCTTAATATGATAGGCGATATTCAAACGCTTTTTACTAAAAGAGCGGACTGCGACCAGATTTACGGCAATCCCATAATGTCCTGGTACGGCATTAAGAAAAAGGATTTTTGCTGTATTGTGCGCATTGAACGCAACTATAAATACAAGTTTGAATGTTCGGTTAAAAACAGTGTATACACGGTTACTCCGCTTTTTGATTTTACCGTCAACGATAAGGTTTATGATGATATCAGGGTAGAAATAGTGGTTTTGCCAATCAACGCGGATTATAACGATATGGCAAAAGCGGAAAGAGAGATAAGACTAAAAAGAGGCGAGATCCGCACTCTTAAGGAAAAATGCGTTAACCCTGCCGTTGAGTATGCGCGCAAATATCCGCTTATTCGTATCCGTATGGGCTGGAAACCAAGCCCATCTCCCATTCTTCATCAAACGGAAGCAACGGAACCGGAAATGTTCGTAGCTTGCGATTTTAAGCGCGTACAAGATATTGCGGACGAACTGAAAAGGCAGGGCGTTGAGGGTGCAGAGCTTCAGCTTGTAGGCTGGAACAGAAGCGGTCACGACGGACGTTTTCCTCAGCTTTTCCCCTCAGATCCAAGACTGGGCGGAGATGAGGGCTTAAAAGAAACCATAGAGTATGTAAAGAAGCTCGGTTACCGTATTTCTACACACACCAATACCATTGATGCGTATGAGATTGCGGATACTTTTAGTTGGGATGATATCGTGGTAAACCGCGACGGACAGTATAATCAGAACGGACATTATAGCGGTGGATACGCTTACCACGTTTGTCTTGAACAGCAATGGAAAAACACGTTGCGCGACCTGCCCAAGCTTGCCTCGTTTGGCGAGAACGGCTTGCATTTTACCGACGTTATTTCTATCGTTGTGCCCGACGACTGCCACTCGCCTGCCCATCCGTCTTCAACTGCCAACGGAATAATTTACGCGCAAAAGATTATAGAGTATACCAACGGACTGTTCGGAGGCTTTTCATCAGAGGGCTGTATGGACTTTGCTATGAAGTATTTAGACTACGCGCTCTACACTACTTTCGGCTATGCTTTTGGGAAAACCGAAAGACCGCTTGCAAACAGGTTTTTACCTATTTTCGAGATAACGTATCACGGAACTTTGTTATATAACCCCTCTTCTGCAACCGTTAACTACACTGCTCAGCCTCCAAAAGATCGCTTGGAATTTATTATGCGCGGAGGCAAACCGTCGATGTATTTTTATTCTAAATTCCGTACGGGCAACGCGCTTAACTGGATGGGCGAAAACGACCTTACGTGCAATAGCGACGAGGCGCTTTGCTGGAGTGCTTCGAAAATAAAAGAGGCTCTGGACGAATACGCTCCGCTTGCAGATAAACAGTTTTTGTATATTGCAAGATACGACGTTGTAAGCGATGGAATTGAGGTTTGCACGTATGAGGACGGAAGCAGAATAATAGGTAATTTTAGTGATAAGCAGGCTACGTTTGAGGGCAAGGAAATTGCGCCGTACGGATATATTGTGGTGTAAGAATAATAGTGGATTCATTTGTAGGAAAGGGGCTGTCCTTCCATGTTTTTAGGGATGTGAAAAAGGGCGGTGCGCAGGCGCACTCCCAATATAGGGAATTAGCGGTAGTTGATTGAGATTGCTTCGTCGCTACACTCCTCGCAATGACAAAAGGATTGAAAGACTATCAGTGGGCTGACCCACTCTCGATATGGGGAATTAGCGATAGTTTGTTGAGATTGCCACATCGCTACGCTCCTCGCAATGACGTATATTGTTTGATACATTAAAGGACAATAATTGGATGCAACGTCACGTTGCCTTGATTTTCAAATGGGAATTTTATGTGTCGGTTTGGTGCTTCGGAGAAAATTTCGGGCGATTCGTGAATCGCCCCTACAGTATATGAAGAACTATTAGGTTTGATTGCTTGCTTTATGGAAGAACAATTGCGGATACAAGATCACGTTGCAAAACGGGTCAAATGCGAGTTAGAGAAAAAAAAG